>NZ_JBYCKP010000034.1:0-1090 GCF_057473445.1 Acidithiobacillus sp. TH-A36
GGGCAGGTGCGCAAGGCCATGCAGATGATTGCCAGTGCCCAGCGTCCAATGTTTTACACCGGTGGTGGCATTGTGTTGGGTAATGCTTCTGAAGAGCTTCGCAAGCTGGTCCGGAGCCTGAATGTGCCCATTACCCATACCCTGATGGGCCTGGGCGCTTACCCCGCTTCTGACCCCCAGTTTGTGGGGATGTTGGGCATGCATGGCACTTATGAAGCCAACATGGCGGTGCAGCATTGTGATGTGCTGGTGGCGCTGGGCGCACGTTTTGATGACCGGGTTACCGGCAATCTCGCCAAGTTCGCGCCCCATGCCAAAATTGTGCATGTGGATGTGGATCCTTCCTCCATTTCCAAAAATGTCCGGGTGGATGTGCCGATTGTCGGTGATCTCCAGCAGGTCCTGACAGAAATGAATCAGGTGCTTGGTGAACTGGATGCACTGAACGACCCCCATGCCATGCAGGCCTGGTGGGCGCAGATTGCGGAATGGCGCAAGCGCGATTGTCTCCATTACCAGCAGGATGATCAGATCATCAAGCCGCAGTTTGTGGTACAAAAACTGTTTGAACTGACTGGCGGAGATGCCATTGTGACTTCTGATGTGGGACAGCATCAGATGTGGGCTGCCCAGTTTTATGGTTTTGATAAACCCCGTCGCTGGGTGAACAGTGGTGGTTTGGGGACGATGGGTTTTGGCTTGCCTGCAGCCATGGGTGCGCAGGTGGCTGAGCCGGATGCTACGGTGGTCTGTATTACAGGTGATGGCAGTATCCAGATGAATATTCAGGAATTATCTACCTGTCAGCAATACAAGTTGCCCCTCAAGGTGGCCTGCCTGAATAATCATTATCTCGGTATGGTCCGCCAGTGGCAGGAGTTCTTTTATGAAGATCGTTATGCCATGAGCTATGTGGATGCCTTGCCGGATTTCGTGAAACTGGCTGAAGCCTATGGGCATATTGGTTTGCGTGCGGATACTCCCGCTGACGTCGAGCCAGTCATCCGCGAAGCCTTACGCCTCAAGGATCGTATGGTATTCATGGATTTCCGCGTGGATGCCAAGGAGAATGTTTATCCCATGGTGCCTG
>NZ_JBYCKP010000035.1:0-1246 GCF_057473445.1 Acidithiobacillus sp. TH-A36
CCTTACGCCTGAAAGCCCTGCCCGAAGGCCAGGAAATGGATCAATACGCCCGCAGCATGTTCGCTTATTCCATCTCTTATCTGTTTTTGCTTTATACTGCCCTGATCCTTGGTAAATTGGTGATGGGTTATGGCTTCTTCTGAAAAACGCCGTGGACGGGTGAAAGGCCCGTCCATGAGTCCGCAGGAAAGACGGGCTGTCAGTGGTCTGAGCTTTATTTATGTCGCGCGCATGCTCGGCCTGTTTATGCTCATGCCAGTGCTGGCCCTCGATAATGACCAGTTACGATACAGTACGCCCCTGTTGCTGGGTCTGGCTATTGGAGTTTACGGGCTTGCCCAGGCCGCTCTGCAATTTCCTTTCGGGGCAGCCTCCGACCGCTTCGGACGGAAAAAGGTGCTGGTTTTCGGGATCATCCTTTTTATTCTGGGCTCCTTGCTGGGCGCAGTGACCCACAATATTTATGGCATTATTCTGGCGCGGTTACTGCAAGGTGCCGGTGCCGTGTCCTCGGTGCTTCTGGCTACGGCGGGAGACCTGACCGGCGATCAGCATCGTACCAAAGCCATGGCGGCTATTGGTGGCAGTATTGCCGTTGCCTATGTGCTGGGTATTGCTATCGGTCCGGTATTTTACGGACTTTGGGGCTTGACCGGGGTGTTCCTGGTCGCGGCAGCACTGGGGGTTCTGGCGCTATATCCGCTCTGGAAAATTATTCCACCTATTGCGCACGCGCAGCAGAATCGTATGGGTAGCTGGACAGATGCCATGAAAATGTTCCGCCATCCACCGGTACTCACGGCCAGTGTTGGAATTTTCATTTTGCAGATGGTTCTGGGCGCGAGCTTTGTGGTGCTTTCTCCAGAACTGGTCAATGCCATGCACATTCCCGAAAGTGGCATTTTGGAAGTGTATTTGCCGGTCATGCTGCTTTCGGTGCTGCTCATGCTGTTTCCGGTGATTTATGCGGAAAAAAACAAGCAACACGGGCAGATGCTGATCGTCAGCGGTCTCGCGATTGCGGTCGGAGCCCTGATTATGGGGCTGGAATCCGGACATTTCTGGCTAGTAGGCATTGGCGCGGTTATTTTCTTTGCTGGCTATAATATTGCTTCGGCGATATTGCCTTCGATGATGAGCCGCAGCACTCTTCCCGAACAGCGTGGTGCTTCCAGTGGCGTTTATTCCATGATGCAGTTTCTGGGTATTTTTGTGGGAGGCGTGTTGGGAGGATGGGGTCTTGGCC
>NZ_JBYCKP010000036.1:0-1955 GCF_057473445.1 Acidithiobacillus sp. TH-A36
ATCCTAAGGGAATTTCGGATGCAAGGAAAGTAACTTCAGTGGACACAGGTTAATGCATGGCACGGTTTTTTACCACCGCGCAGCGGTTTAGTCCAAACTTAGATATATATCCTATTCAGGATAACTGCCCAAGTGTTCAACAACATTCGAACAGTCCAATCGTCACCCTATTTCACCACCTATCGCAGTGGCGGATCGTACTTGCGAAGCAGGTCATCGAGCGCCTCACGCAACAGCACCGACTCTTTACGACTCAGTGACTCCGCGAGGGAGCTAAGTTGGCGCACACTGCTCGATGCGTAGTAGCATGTCTTCATCACCATGTCATTGTTCGATGGTAGGCTCACCTGATTGCCCCCCATCTCTTTGGCGTTATGCAGGGCCGCATCCGCCGCCCGGATAAGTCCTCGCATCTCCTTCGCGTCGCGGGGATACTGACTTACACCAATTGAGATGTGAATCGTGCACCCTTGAGGAGCCCCCACGGCTTCTCGGCTTTCCTCCACTGTTTGCCGCACTTTCTCCATCATGAGAAACGCCTGCTCCAAGGTCTGACCCGGCAGCAACGCTGCAAATTCATCTCCAGCCACTCGATAAGCCTTCACGCAATGCGTTTTGAGCACATCCGCAATTCCTTTTAGTACAAGGTCACCTACTTCATGGCCATGGTCGTCGTTCACCGTCATGATTTGATCCACATCTAACAGGGCCACGCCAACCGATTCGTACTTCTTCATCGCCTCCTCCACATCTTGTTCAAACATTTGAAACGTTCCCAGTCCGGTCAATCCATCCACCTACATCACCCCTAAACAGGTATTATGCATGTATGCATGTATGCATATATAATACGATACAATACAATTTGTAATATATCAATATATATAATATTGAACTGGCTGATGTGACGTTGTCTTCGATAGTTATCGCAAGTTTCCTGTGCTTCATGTGCAAGGCTACTGGTTAGAATGACAATCCGAATGCCCGCTCTATCGCGGGTTTCGATCAGATAAACATACACTGCCTAAGCAAACCAAGGTTTGTCGCGTGACGGATGAATCCGCCGTAACAATTCGTTCTTCTATAACCTCATGAATCACAGCGTTCTCCTTGTGATCGTGATAAGGTGAGCGTCCAATCATTCGCACCTCGTTTGTGAATGAATGAGGAGAGATAATGTCCTTAAGTGAACTCCAGGGGGTGTTTTTTCATCTCCATAGAAGAAGCGCGAAGGCAGTGGAAAGTCCGTGTCGATGAGTTTCTGGCTAGTGGCGAGACGGCCACCGCGTGGTGCAGAGAACACAGCCTCAATGTGAATCAATTCCGGCGTTGGGTGTTGCCGACCCGTTTCGATGTCGGGAAATGAGAGTCTCTCTCCGTGTCAACTCACGTAAAAATCTTACCGAAGAGGAATGGCTAACTCATTTAAAAATCTAACCCAATCTCTATCCATTTGAAGAATGAGCGGGAGGGGTGAATGGCCGGGGGCCAGAGGGGAGGAGCGAAAGCGGCTTCCCCTGTGTGTGCCTGTGTGTGCCTGTGGAGCTTGTGGGTAACTCGAAGAGTTATCCATCCAATCCACAGGAGGCTCTTCCATATTTCAGTGGATCCCCTCAGTACCATTCGGGCAACTTCTGTTGCTCTCAATCCACGGAGCCGGTGCGGGCATGGGCGGTGGGGTGACGTTGACTCCCTGGGACCCTTGTGCTAAGAGCGCAACGAGCTGCCTGTGTAGTCGAAGAGGGTTCAGAGACTGTGCCCATTGAGTCCAGTGTTGCAGACTGTCTTCTGAGACGACCTTGGCCTCCATAGACCGCTGTAAGGGGGGCGTACGGGCGATGTCGTATTTCTTGCGCACGTGGCTGCCCGATAAGGCTCATAGCAATATCCAGCCTTCTGCGCATGCCTCCCGAGTAAGTCGATACCCTGCGGTTAGCGGCGTCGGTCAAACCGAA
>NZ_JBYCKP010000037.1:0-1604 GCF_057473445.1 Acidithiobacillus sp. TH-A36
CGGCCGATTGGCTACTTTTGACTGATTGATGGCAATAATAGGATTTTTACTCATATATTAACCTCCAGTTGTTACTCATGGAACAATTTAGAGTCCCCGATAGGGGATCCGTAAACCCCCCGCCTTTAGGCGGTGGATAGGTCCGGTGACATAATCACGAGCATGGATTCTGATAAAAGTGGTAGTCCCACGTTTTGGGCCTGTAAGCACCACCTGATCTTGCCGACGAAGTACGTTACCAAGTTGTTGGGGGGGGATGTTGGTCTCCGAACGGTTAAGGTTTGGCAGGCGCGCATCAAGAACCAAACCCTGCCGGAATGAGATGATGTTTTTCATGGCCTGTAGCGACAGCCGTCGGCCTTAGTGCCGACCGATCCGGCTTCCAGCCGTAACCTGAAGCCACCGGCTTTAGCCGGTGGAGTATTCACACAAGAAAATTACCGATTAATTCATTTATAATTTTCTCGATAAAGAGCGACAAGAAAACATTTAATCGGATAGCTTCTCTTTGAAGTCACCCCATTTTTCCTGTACTTCTCCTGCTTCCTTTGTGACTTTACCTTCAGCCTCTTGCTGAGCATTTCCGGTAATTTTACCGGCGACTTCTTTAACTGCACCTTTGACCTGCTTTACACGACCTTTCACCTGAGTTTTATTCATCATAGTCTCCTTTATTGATAACACCATTCATTCAACAAATGAACTATTAGGGGGCTGCGTGCGCCAACATTTCCGAGCGTTTATTGATGTCATTCAGCAATGCATGGATCCCGCCTTTTTTCAGAGCACCCGTAAATTCCGCTTTCTGCATCGCCAGGTTGCTGACGCCGTCTGTCGTTACATTGACAATTTTCCATTGGCCATGGGTTTGGCTGAGCAGATAATCAAACGTATTGTTTCTACCGCCATTGCCGGACTTCAACGTAGTGCTGACCATCATTCGGTGGCCAGGCACGCTCTTGGAGACGGGGCTACTAAACTTTTGACCGGCGTAATGGGTGAAATGCGCAGCATAATTTGCTACAGAATAATGGGTCAGTGCCTGCACAAACTGCTTCTTTTCCGGAGCAGACAGACATACCCGCCGGGCGATCCTACGCGTCGATTCGGCCAGCTATCAAACCCGAGATAAAATGAAGTGGCGTACGCCATCCACAGCGCCCGTTCCATTCAATTGTGGATTTGGGATAATTGACAAGATACTGCTTGGTCGGCATCTTCTAACTTTATGATAACTATGAACCGACGTAACATTCGCAATCCGAAGCAGACACGCAGCGATCTGCTGGATGCCGCTTACCACGAAATTTTGAAATACGGTTTTCAGGCCGCAAGTCTGGAACGTACTCTTGCCAAGGCTTCTGTGAGCAAAGGGGCGTTTTATCATCATTTTGGCACCAAACACGATCTCGGCCTCGCAGTCATTACAGAAGTGATCAGGCCACAATTGGAGAACCGCTGGATTACCATACTGGCTCAGCATGACAATCCCATTAAAGGACTGTGTAATCTCATTGCAGAAGAAATTTCCCATGCCGATGAGTCTGTCATTCGCTACGGTTGTCCGCTCAATAATCTGATTCAGGAAATGAGTCCTCTGGATG
>NZ_JBYCKP010000038.1:0-5445 GCF_057473445.1 Acidithiobacillus sp. TH-A36
CGCTACGACCTTATCGCCTCCGACGCGAGAATGCTAAGAGTCAAAATTGATGCTTAGCCGTTTGCCTGCTAACCCGGCAGTCAATCGTGCCTGCGCAAAAAGCCGCGCAGGCCGGTTACTTATACATTAGGTATCTTTACAATCACCCATTGCCACTATGAACTACATCAATATGACAACTCAAAATATTTCGGTAACTCTAATTACTCAGGGTGAGCACAAATTCTATTCTGGCACCATGGAAATAGAGCTCATTTCACTTACATGCTCAACAAATCCAAGAGAAGATGATCCGGATCAAGGGTTTCAGCGCACATTGGATGAAAGTCGAGCAAAATCTATTGCAGACTATATCCGAAACGGTGGCACGATACCTTCAAGCATCATACTTTCCGCTCAACCGGAGTCGGAACTGACCTACAACTCAAAAAATAAGACAATTACCTTCAACGAAGTGCAAGGCTCCTTCCTAATTCTGGATGGGCAGCATCGCGCATACGGCTTCAGAAAGTTGTTAAAAGAGGGCGTAAAATATCGAGTACCAGTCATTATTTATAATGGCCTCACTCCGATGCAAGAGGCTAGAATATTCATTGATATCAATACGCTGCAGAGACCCGTTCCTAAGGAACTATTACTGGATATCAAGCGTCTAGCCGACAGGGAGTCAGATGATGAGCGAATGCTTGATGAGCTGTTCACAAGTTTCGAGACAGAACCTGACAGTTATCTGCTCAACAAACTAAGTCGAATTGATAAGCAAAGAGGAAAAATTTCAAAGGTCACATTTTATGACTCGATGAAGCCGATGCTAAAGGAATTCAACATATCAAGTACTGAAAGACTTTACAGAATAATAAATACGTTTTTTCTTGCCGCAAATGACATATCTGAAGAAAATCAGTTCAACCTAGAAATAGCAATAACAAAGGCTACACTATTCAAAATATTACTAGCCCATTCTCGCGCAATAATAAGCATAATATCGGACAATAATAGCGATGACATTGATAAGATTAGTGAACACAAGAAATATTTAATTCGTTCACTTCCGGGTTCATTTCAGGATATAGCCAACTCAAAGGCATATTTAAAATCAGTAGAGCTGCTTGACAGAAAGCTCCTTCGACGTAACCTTACCATCTAATGGAAATAAAGAAGGCAATTAGGCTTCTTGGACCTTTAATGGTTGAGGGAGTTCTTTCAGTTCGCAACAATTCACATGTACGTTTAGTGGAAATGCTCCATCAGTTGGATTTTATCACGCGAAGCATCACAAAGACAGCCGATCAAATAATCATCAAGTTGCAGATTCTTGATGTTGAACCATTTTATAACTTGCTTTCAGGAGAGGCCAATAAGTTTCTGTTGGCGTCTAGGATAAGCCATGAACGCTCTACTCAAGAGCAATTAAATAATGCGTCTTGGCAAACAATTGAAAACTATTACGCCGCATATTACAGTATTCACTATCTCCTTCGAGTCACAGGGATCAGTGTGACGAATCTGGATACTCGAGGGACCAGATCAATTGAGCGAAGCAGTTATGGGACACCTGTTGCTTTCCCTGTGCCAGCCGGCCTGTATATCATAAAATTTGATAGCTCTACAAATGAGCTTACTCTAACTAAAAATTTAAAGAAAAATGGTGGCTCTCATCAGGATGCATGGCAGTTGTGGGCGGGTCTAATCGATAAGCTGCGCATGCAAACCAACATAGATCCAATAGAGTATGCTGACCTTTCAATTGACTTGGCTGAACACAAAAATTTTCTTATTAAATCCACATTGAAATACAATCCACCAGAAATCCGTGGGGAAATAAACTACCAGTTTCGTGGTGGCACATGGATTTTTGAAAAAAATTCAGGGAGGTCAATTGGTATTTTGCAGCGAGCAATAGCTGGCACAGAATCATCTTCATCCTCGGTTTTGGCAACCCCAGAAGGCTTAATAGCAAATAATAAAATTATAATCGGACTTGCAAAATATGTATTTAAACACGCTGCTGAAAAATACCCCCAAGGCATTGGTCGAGCACTCTTACATAAATATAAAATCTACGTTTCATGAGATCTTAATATGTCTTCGCAAATACCAAGCTGTTCGGTCAAGCTGACGCCAAAAAGCTTCGGTTCTCCGTTACCTTCAGTCGCTGCGCTCCTTACGGTTCCAGCTTACCTTGGGCGTTATGCGTCATCAGGCTCCTGCGCGGCTATTGCATAGGAGAAAACATGAAGGGCAGTTGTTTATGTGGGGCCGTTGAATACGAAGTCGATCAATTGGACACGCCAATTTCTCATTGCCATTGCCATATTTGTCGTAAGGCTCATGCTGCGGCCTTTGCTTCAACTGCCGGTGTAATGCGAGGGCATTTCCGCTGGTCCAAAGGTGAAGAGAAGCTGGCGGCTTTTGAATCATCGCCGGGAAAGCTCAGGCATTTCTGTTCTGTTTGCGGCTCTCACCTCGTCGCCGAGTGTCCCGCGCAGCCCCATGTCATCGTTCGTGTGGCAACACTTGATGAAGACCCCGGATCTAAGCCGGTCATGCACATATGGTGTTCGCACGACGTACCTTGGTTGCAAGACGAAGAGAGCATTCCGTCTTAATCAAGAGTGGCAACCCGGTCGGTAATGAGCATGACGCCCAACGAATAAGGTTAGATCGTGCGAAGCCACGATCTGAACCGTTTGTTGGACGAGCCCGGTTCTGCGCGTCGATCGGGCTGCACAGGAAATATATTTGGGAACTACTCCGATTTGGAGTTTCACTAGTGTAGTGTTGCATTATTGGTGAAACTTAAGCCTTCGGGGCGCGCTAAAAGCGGTGCATCCCTTAGCTGCCGTTATGTTCCCTAAAAGTTGACGTATGGTTCCTGAAGTGGGTTCGCCTCGCATCAGGGAGCTGATATTTGGAACGTATCGGATTGTTTACAAGGATACCGAAGCCAGAGCGTGCCTGTTATCATTCGACTCTAGGTTTACTGCTGCAGGTTGATTGCTCATGTCTGTTCGTACCCGTTTTGCGCCGAGTCCTACTGGTTATTTACATATTGGGGGTGTCCGCACCGCGCTGTATTCGTGGTTACATGCCCGCCGCCAGGGGGGGCGTTTTGTGCTGCGCATTGAAGATACGGATCTGGAGCGCTCTACGCCTGAAGCGACGGCGGCCATTCTTGAGGGCATGGCCTGGCTGGGGCTCGATTGGGACGAAGGCCCTTTTTACCAGACACAACGCATGGATCGTTATCGGGAAGTGCTGGCGCAGATGTTGGCAGCAGGGACTGCCTATTACTGTTATTGCAGCCGTGAAGAAGTGGATGCCATGCGTGAAGAGCAACGCACGCGCGGCGAAAAGCCCCGTTATGACGGGCGTTGCCGGACACGCAGTACCGCCCGTGAGGGGGTGGCACCGGTTATCCGTTTTCGCAGTCCGGATACGGGCGAAACGGTGGTAGAAGACCTGATTCATGGTCGGGTCAGCTTTCAGAACAGTGAACTGGATGATCTGATCATCGCCCGCTCTGATGGAACGCCTACCTACAATTTCTGTGTAGTGGTGGACGACTGGGATATGGGCATTACCCATGTTATCCGGGGCGATGATCATCTCAATAATACTCCCAGACAAATGCAGATTTTGCAGGCCTTGGGTGCAAATCTTCCGGTTTACGCCCATGTACCGATGATTCTCGGGCCGGACAAGCAGAAACTTTCCAAACGTCACGGTGCTGTCAGTGTGCTGGAATATCGGGAGCAGGGATTTTTGCCGGACGCCCTGCTGAATTTTCTGATTCGTCTGGGCTGGTCGCATGGTGACGAAGAAATATTCAGTCGCGAACAAATGATTGAGTTTTTTCAGATTGATACCGTCAATAAAGCGGCTTCGGCGTTTAACCCGGAAAAATTGCTGTGGATTAATGCCCAGCACATGCAACGGCTGAGTCCCGAGGGCCTGGCTCAGCATTTACGGCCATATCTGGACGCCCAGGGCATCACCGAGGCGAGTCTGGCCCAAGGCCCTGACTTGTCTGCGGTTGTCGCCTTATTGCAGGAGCGCGCCAAGACCCTGGTAGAAATGGCCGGGGCCGCCAGCATGTTTTATCTGGCGCCAGTGACGGGTGAGGTCAAGGATGTAGAAAAACATCTTCATGGTCAGGGCGCTTTGCTGGAGAGTCTCCTCCAGCATCTGGAAGCCTTGCCGGTCTGGACGGCGGCGGCCATTCACAGCGCCATTCAGGAGTTGGCAGTCAGTCATGCCGAGGGGAAAATGGGAAAAATCGCCCAGCCCTTACGGGTTGCCGTGGCAGGGCGCGCGGTTTCCCCGCCTATTGATGGTACCCTGGCGCTGTTGGGAAAAGACGAGACGCTTGCCCGTATCCGTCATGCTCGCAGCTGGCTTGCGGCGGTCTGAGCGCAGTCCCAAGCAATTTGGGTTGGGTGATATACGCGCATCCTTCCAATTTTCAGGGATTTTAGCAGCTGCTGATACTTGGCGTCGGGCGGTTCATTTGCGATGATGGAGTCAAGCGCAGTTCCCGATCGTATTTTCCAGCTCAGGAGATCAGCTCATGGCTATGAACGTCACCCAGAAAATTATTGCCGCGCACTTGGTGAGTGGCACCCTCAAGGCGGGGAGTCCGATAGCTATCCGTATTGATCAGACGCTCACCCAGGATGCCACCGGAACCATGGCCTATTTGCAGTTTGAGGCGTTGGGTCTGCCTCGGGTACGCACTGAACTGTCTGTTTCCTATGTCGATCATAATATGCTGCAGTCCGGCTTTGAAAATGCGGACGATCACCGGTTTCTGCAGAGCTTTGCCGCGAAATACGGAGTCCATTTCAGTCGGCCGGGCAATGGTATTTGTCATCAGGTACATCTCGAACGGTTTTCCAAACCGGGTGGTACCTTGTTGGGTTCGGATTCCCATACGCCGACTTCTGGCGGTGCCGGAATGCTGGCTATTGGCGCGGGCGGACTGGACATTGCCCTGGCCATGGGTGGTTTGCCCTTCAACCTGAATATGCCGGAAGTGGTGGGCGTCAAACTGACGGGAAAATTACAGCCCTTTGTCAGTGCCAAGGACATCATTCTTGAAGTACTGCGTCTGAAAACCGTCAAAGGCGGGGTGGGCAAGGTGTTTGAGTATTTCGGCCCGGGGGTGGAACATTTGAGTGTCCCTGCGCGCGCGACCATCACCAACATGGGGGCGGAACTGGGGGCTACCACCAGTGTTTTCCCCAGTGATGGCGTGACCCGGGACTATCTTGCCGCCCAGGGGCGTGGAGCGACCTGGTCCGAGTGGGTGGCTGATGCGGATGCGAGTTACGACGAAGTGCTCGAAATCAATCTGGATACGCTGGAGCCCCTGATTGCCTGCCCGCACAGCCCGGATAATGTCAAAAAAGTGCGGGAAGTGGCCGGAACCAAGGTGGCCCAGGT
>NZ_JBYCKP010000039.1:0-5465 GCF_057473445.1 Acidithiobacillus sp. TH-A36
CGATACTTAGATCATGGAAAACTTAAAGCGACGACGCGGGAAAGATGAAAGAACGCCTGATGAGCTAGCGGATGCTGCGCGCCTAAAAGTTCTATGGGGGAGAAGACCAAAAGGGCTCACCCAAGAGGCGGTGGCGAACAGAATGGGGGTCACGAAAGCCGTTGTATCGCAGCACCTGTCTGGAGTAACGGCGCTAACCTGGAAAGCTGTTCTGGTCTATTCCAACGTGCTTGGTGTTTCCACTAGTGAGATTAGTCCTCGCCTGACAAAGGAAAACCTTCCGTCTGCCCGGATGGACCAAGACCATTTAGAGGAGCGACCAAACAGCACTGGGGAAGGTTCCTTCCGGGCTCCTCCGGGCCTAGAAAATATCTGGGTTGAGTCACCCCCCGCTGCAAGAGCGCTGGTCGAGATAATCCTACAGAGATCTTCTGAAAAATCTCTGACCGACGAAGATATCCAGTTTCTTCTAGGAGCGGTAAGCAGAATCAGCAAGGGTCTGAAATGAATCAGATAGGCTTATTCCCAATCAAAATTGTAAGGGAGCAGAGATTTTCCGGCACGGCCACTCTCAGGCTGACCGGGTTCGCATTGAACGGAGAACAATACGCGATCAAAACCATTGATGACGGCGTACTTCTCCCAATCACCGAATGGTTTTGCTACCATTTGTGCTCCGCCGTCCGGATCCCGACCCCCGGATGGAATGTGATAGAGCGTCCCAATGGGACACTAGCCTTCGGTTCTCGAATCGATCAAGACACCAACCCTCTTGGGCACCTCAGTCCCAACCCAGTATTTATTTATAGCATCCTCAAAAGCCTCGCTTCGCCCCTTTCCCAAATGCTCTCTCTGGACTATTTCCTCCCCAACATCGATCGTCATATCAACAATATCCTTGTCCGTCAGCTTCCGAGCAATCATATAGTTGCATTGGCATTTGACTGGTCCCATGCATGCGACCCTGCCACGTTTGCGGGCTGGCCATGGCAACCCCCGAACAACAGTCTTTCAACGATAAATGCACTCAAGCAAGGCGGCGATTGGGATTCAAACTCCGCGCTCCAGACAAACTTGGACATCGCCGCAATTCCGGGAACGACCGTGAGGATATGGCTAGACGCCGCTCCCATAGAATGGATACCCAACCAGGATCCCGCCTGGATCAATCAAGTGGTACAATCGTGGGATCAAGCCAGAGCGGCTCGAATCAATCAGGTGCCTTAACATGGGACAGCTAGCTTACTACTCCGTTCTATATTACGTGCCGTACCTTTTCCGGAACGAGCAAGTGAATGTGGGGATCGTATCCTTTCTGCCATCGGGAGATGTGCGCGTCCACATTGCAGACAATCTCCGGAAGGTATTGGCTGTGCATCCTGCAGCAAATATCAATGAAATCAAGGATCTTTCCGTTACTATCCCGGCATTTTTGAAGCAGGCGGGATGCACGGGGAAAGACATATTTAATGTGCTTTCCAAGTTTGGGGCAGTCAAATGCTTTCCGGACCCATGCATGTTTTCTTATGTAGGGGAAGAAGGATATGAGAACATGGTCGAAAATATTCTTTTATCTCTGGTTAACCCAGAAAGAAAGAAATCTAAAAGAAATATCACTGATCGACTATTTTCTGAGATTAAAGAGACATTTAAAGCGTATAGATGGCTAGGGTATGACGATAAAGATATTAATAACCACATGATTGTTACACGTTTTCCGGTAGCTGCAGACCTTGGCATAAAAGCTGAATTTGCTCTCAAGAACGGGAAGCTTCACCTGATCGAATCGGTTGATCTCAGGCTTGGAACTTTTTCTCAAAAGCGGCAAGAGGCAATGAGCAAGATGCTGATTTTTGACGTAGCTGCGCGTGAAAGAAATGAAACGGTTAATAGTTATGTAGTTATATCAGGAGAAGAGGTTAAAAACATGAAGCCAATTGTATCGTTATTAGACCGGTATGCAGAAAATGTCGTCCGATGGGATGTTCCTGAGGATGTAGAAAACTTTCTCACATCTATGGAAGGAGCTACTGGTAAAATCCGGACACCGTTATTTCATTCCCCGGAGGGTGAAGGGAATTAGTCGGCACCTACGCAGCCGGTGGCACCTATCCGACCAGCAGGCGCGCAGCCCTCCTACGCCCAATGGGGTTTGGGGGGCCGTGCAGCTCCTGCTAACACTTGCAGAGTTCCACTTAACCAGCCACCTTACGTTGCGGCTCCGGCGCATCTTCTGCAGCCAGCGCATTCTGCTTTTCGGCCAACATTTCGGTCAATATAATCTTCTGCTCGCTCTCGATAAAGCGAGCCAAAACGGTTTTGATGAGGGTCTGATACCGCAGGCCACCGTTCCGTTCGCCAATCAGTTTTAGCCAATCAATCATTATAAGACCGATTGTTGACGCTCATAGAAACATTTTGCTCTTAAAATTAGCGGCGCTATTTACTTTATAATTTAGCGCCGCTATGCTTTCCCCATCGAAGCCGCCCATCCGGCGCGGCAACATGGAGGCCTACAGTCATGCAAAGAGCCATGCTCAATGGTGAGCCAATCAGGCAGGGGTTTCGCCCCGATGTTTCAATCCACGTCTCTGACGAGACGATATTGGAAGAGGTTACGCCTCCCCTCCCAAGCAAATCCTCTCAGAATCACGCAACAGTTTCCGTCGCCTACCGCGACGGCGCTGTACTGACATTCCTCTTCGATCGCTCCACAACCATCGTGGATCTGGTAGCGATGATTGGCCGCGCCGGAACAGTGCGGAAGGTGGCGCTGTAAAATAAATACTTTTTTGCTAACACTCACCATAAGCGTGGGCACACGTATAGCTCATCTTTTAAGAATCAAGGAGGCCCCAGATGAAACAACAGAATGAGCAGAGAATATTGCGATTACCCCAGGTAATGGAAATGGTTGGCCTGCGCAAAACGGCCGTCTATCAGCGCATCAAGGAGAACAGCTTCCCTGCACCAATCAAGTTGGGAAGCGCCAGTGGCTGGATACAAAACGACATTGAGGACTGGATCAATCAACAAGTGGCTCGCCGGCAAGGTCAGTAAGCCAGTCCGACCATACCTGCATCATGCGTTGGCGCTCTTGTAAGTAATGAGTCCGGTTATAGGCGCGGCCCAGGTGGTCCTTGACGGTGTGCGCCAACTGCATTTCAATCACTTCAGGACGAAAACCCAGTTCTTCATCCAGGAAAGTACGTGCAGTAGCGCGAAAGCCGTGACCTGTCACTTGTTCTTTGGTATATCCCATAATTCGCAAGGCCACAAGAACTGCATTTTCCGAGAGCGGTTTTTCTGTTGACCGGCCACCGGGAAATACGAAGGCAGTTTGCCCGGTGATTGCATGCAATCTTTCCAGTATCGCAATGGCTTGCGTGGACAGCGGAACCAAATGTGGTTCCCGCATCTTCATCTTTTCCTTTGGGATGTTCCAAGCCTTATTTTTCAAGTCAATTTCTTTCCACTCCGCCTTTCTCAATTCGCCTGGGCGTACAAACCAGAGTGCCTGCAGCAATAGGGCTGCGGACACTACGGCCCCTCCACTATATTGTTTAGCCCGCCGCAAAAAATCCCCTATGTCTTCCGCCTTCAAGAGTGCCGCACGGTGCTTGTCCCGATAGGGCATGAGCGCACCACGCAGCGGCACGGTAGGATCCGATTCTGCCCGGAGCGTTGCCACAGCATAACGGGATATGCGGCTGATGATGGACGCGAGCCGGTGTGCCGTCTCCTTGCGCCCAGTGGCTTCTATGGGCATCAATAGCGCCAGAACATCCGCTGGACGAATCTTGCTGATGTCGATATGACCCAGTGCTGGATAGACGAAACGCACCAGACGCGATTCCAGACGAACCGCCGTTGCTGGTGTTAAAACCCCTTTTTGCTTTTCCAGCCACTCCATGGCGATCGACTGAAAGGTATTGCTTGGCACTGCCTCTTGCTGGTTGAGGAGAGCTTTTACCTTTTCCTCTTTCCTTATTGCCCCAGGGTCCATCCCTTCACGAAGCAGTTTGCGGGCGTCCTCCCGCTTCTCTCTTGCGGCACTCAACGAGATTTCTGGATAAGGCCCGAAAGACAGTAGCTTTTGTTTCCCCGCATATCGATAGGCCATGCGCCAAAGCTTGGAACTGGACGTCACATAGAGAAAGAGTCCCTTTTCGTCAGCAAGCTTGTAGGGTTTGTCTTTGGGTTTGGCGCTGCGGACGCGGGTATCGGATAGGGACATGATGGTATGGTTGCTAAATGCGGGAAATACCCACAATTATACCCACAACTGTACCCGGATGCACGCGAACCGGCGCGGACGGCAACGAATGGAGAACCCGCTAAGGCACTAAAAGAAAAGGCGTTCGTGTACCTCCACGAACGCCTACGGACTTAAAAATGGTACCGAGAGTCGGACTCGAACCGACACGATGTCACCACCACCGGATTTTGAGTCCGGCGCGTCTACCAGTTCCGCCATCCCGGCAAAATAGCCAGCCAAGTATACCCCCAGGACCCATATACTTCAAGAGCTGGCCAAGCCCCTTACTCTCCATCTTTCTGTTTAGCTCTGAGAAACCACCCCCACTGTCACAAAAGGTTCACATAAATGTCATCACACCGTCACATTAGCATTGTATATTATACACAACAATTAGATAACCAAGCGTAAGCCCAAAGCAACTGTTTGAAATAAATACCGCCACCTTCTGGCCGCACTGTAAGTTCAGATGAGATATGGCAGGAAATTAAGACAACGCAAACTTGAAAATTGCGTTGTTAGGGGTTTTTGCGTCAAACACTAACGGAAGGGAGCCAATCATGATCAATCGCCGTAAGAAAGTAATTTATCTTGCCATTATTAGCGCCACTGTGAGCCTCTACGGCATTAGTGCAGAAGCTGATGAATCCTTGGGGACGGTAACCGGAACGGCTACAGCCAGCAACGATTTCTTCGGTAGCAGTCCCAATGTCAATACCGGAGAAACGCCCAAAAGCGACATCCAGCGCATCCAGAAATTCAATAAAAAAGCCACCAATCAGGAGACCCTGATCACCCGGGGGCAATTTGAAATGTTGGCACCCACCGACTCCTATACCCAGGTGTTGAACAACATGCCCAACGCCATGGTCGTCAGCAGTGGTGACAGCATGGACGGTGATGACGTTTATATCAACGGATTTGGCAAATCACTGATCAATTTTACCCTGGACGGCATACCGCTCAATGACAATGACAGCTATACCTATTACACCAACGAGTTCATCCCCTCTGTACTGGTAGCCGGGACCAAATATTATCCGGGCGCTGAATCTGCAGCGATTCCCGGGCTTTCTGCTTTCGGAGGCTCCGTAGAAACCTACATCCTCAAGCCCTCACAATCACCGTTTGTGCGCCCCATCGTCGGAGCTGGATCTTTCGGTAAATACAATGTCGGCGGTTTGATCAACACCGGTCTTTTTGCCAA
>NZ_JBYCKP010000040.1:0-4272 GCF_057473445.1 Acidithiobacillus sp. TH-A36
ATGGGGTTCAGGTGGTCGGAGGTTCAAATCCTCTCGCCCCGACCAACTTTACTATATGAATCATAATGATATAATTTTTATGGGCCATAAGTAAAACTTTTTGGTAAACTATCATGAATAGCCTGACGATATCCGTCACAATCCATGATTCCTGATGTTTATCCAGGTAGTGTTTGGTCATTTTTTGGTTGAGTGGCCCAGCAGTCTCTCGATCGCTTCGTCCAGGCGCAGATCCTCAAGTCGCGGTTTGTGAGTCATAATGTCGCTACCTTCAATGTCCTCGCCTCTGGCAACCGAACCGAAAATACGCGGGTTGTTGGCATGATGCGCTGCAATAATCTGTAGGACCTCTTCACGATGCCTTCGCAAGATTTCAGACGAACGCATAATATCTCCCCGATGACCAGGATAAACTTTCGGTATCATAATTCTGAATCCACCCCAAATAGGGTGGGAATGAAGTTTTATCTGCCTAGATCCCTATTCATTTCGGTGAGTTGTGTGTGTAATTCCGGTAGATCAGCTTGAATGGTTTTCCAGACGATTTCCAGGCCCACCTGAATGTTGGCCACGTCCATCAGGGTTGTTTTGGGCGTTGGCTCGATGAGGATGTCCAGATCGCTACTTTCGGTGTCCTGACCATTCAATACGGAGCCAAGCACCCGGGCATTTTTGGCGTGGTGAGATTCGACTATTTGCCGGATTGCGGCACTGTTTGAGGTCAAGGCTACTGATGGTTTCATCATCCCCCCACTACGAAATCTAACCCGCAGATATATTATAGAATAATAGAATAATTCGATCTTCCTAACACCTGCAGTGCGAACCAGAAGCGGGTGAATTACCGCACCAGACCGTTCCGCCAGCGGGATACTGGATACCTCCTGCCGGTTTTGATACCCCTTCCAGAAACGGGTAAAGCCAGCCGCCGGCACGCGGGTAAGGCAACATCTCATACTCACCCACATCCGTTCAGTGGACGTTATTACCCCATTCCACATTTGCCGCGCTTATGGGTGGCACTGCGCGTAAGGCGCGTTTGACCAGTTGGCCACTGGCATCGAGAACGCTGAGCTGATAAAAACCGGCCACCGCTGGTGTCCAGTCCACGCTGCGTAACGCCGGGTTGGATGCGAGCGGACGACCGTCCAGCAGAAAATGAAAGGGCCGATTTCCGCCAATGATGCGAATACTGACCGGTTCACCAACTGTCAGCTGGCTTCCCGGTGCGGGGGAGGCAATTTCCAAAAGCGTACCCATGGGCTGGCGTTGCAAGGTCAGGGAACGGGTCGTCGGATGGATATCAATCGGCTGCCCCGGCAGAATGCTGAAAACCTTGGCGAGGATGGGGATGGCGGCGAGCGCTGTTTCACCGGGCAGGGCGGCGCCATTGGGTTGGCCAATCCAGACTGCTGCGGCGTAGCGGTGATTATATCCAATGGCCCAGTCGTCGCGATTTCCGGCGCTGGTACCGGTTTTCCAGGCAATGCCACCAGGACCACCAAAAGGGAAGGGACGATTGAGGATGGCGGTAACATCTTCCGCTGCATAAGGAGATAACAGACGGCGTGCGCGGCGATGTTGACCGGCAATCAGGTGCAAGCGTTCGACGACACCATCGTTAGCCAGTCCTGTGTATAGTGCCAGTAAGCGGCGCATGGAAATCCCGGCACCACCCAGGGCCAGAGGCAGGGCGGGATCCGCGCCATAGGGGAGCAACAACGGCGTACCGGCAGCCCGCAGATGTGCCGCAAAGCGCAGGGGGCCGTAGGCTTCGATAAGATCTACGGCCGGCACATTCAGGGAGCGTCGTAATGCGGTAGTTGCGGTGACGACCCCCATATAGCGGTCATTATAATCATTAGGTTCATAAGCGCCGAAATTGCTGGGAAAATCAGCTACATTGGTGCTTGGGCGGATGATTCCGGCTGCAAAGCCGAGGCCATATAAAAAAGGCTTGAGGGCGGAGCCCGGAGAGCGGATGGCACGGGTCATATCGACAAAACCATCGCGCTGGACATTACCCCAATCACCACTATAAATCGCACGGATGCCTTTTGTCTTGAGGCTGACAACCACTATAGCGATGCTCTCCGAGGGGGCCATCTGCTGCAGGGCATGTTGGGCGATGTCGGCCACCGCGCGATCCATGGGCGCATCAATTGTGCTATGCGTCCCGCTGGGTAGTGTCGAGGCTACCTGGGGAGAAAGCAGAGGCATGGGATAGAGCCGTTGCGGCAGCGCAGTTGCCAGAGCACGCTCCAGTGCTGCCTTCGAAATAATGCCCCGGCGTTGTGCTTCGCGCAGAATCTGATTGCGGGTGGCAAGAGCCGCGCGAGGGTGGGTCAATGGATTCAGCCGATTGGGATTGCGCACCATCATGACCAGAAAAGCCGCTTGTGCCGGACCCAGGGTGCGTGGAGACTGATTGAACCAGGCATGCGCAGCCGCCTCGATACCCTGAATGTTGCCACCCTCAGGAGCCAGTGACAGCCACATGCCCAGCACCGCAGACTTGGAATAATGTTCATACAGCGAAATGGCCTGCAGGGCCTCCACAATTTTGACGGGCAGGGTGCGTGGTGCCGGATGGAGCATGCGGGTGACCTGCATGGTGAGGGTAGACGCACCGGAAACTACGTGCCCCGCCATGATCATCTGTCCGGCAGCACGGAGGATGGCGAAGGGGTCAACACCGGGGTCCCAGGCGAAATTTTGGTCCTCAATGGCGATCAGCATCTGGATCAGGACTGGACTGACCCGCTTTGCGGGCGTGGCAAACGCCCATTGCTGTTGGTGATTGAGAAACATACTCAACACGTGGCCGTGGCGGTCGTAAATGATGCGCCCCTCCTGCTTCAGCGTCTGGGTATCGGGCGGCATGAACCAGGCAATGACGGCCACCAGAATGATGCTGAGCAGCAGCCAGTGTCCGCAGCGACGCCACCAGGCGTAGCGGCCCCGAGGCCAGAGGCAGCGTCGGCCCCCGCGCAAAATGCTCGCAAATATTCTGTCCGTCTTGCGCCCACTCATGCGGTGTTCATGAGGCAGGCGGTGCTGTCACGCTGACCTTGCGCCCAGCGCTGCGGGCGAAGATGGAAGGGTGAAACATGTCGCTTAGCGTAACGCCGGGCAGAAGATAATGCCCAGGAGTGACGGCGCGCAACAAAATGGCCGTCTTGAAATCGGGTATCCCGTCGCCGTCGAAAGCCTGACTGTCTTTGGGGGCCATTTTGAAGGCGGCTTCGTAGCGGTCATCGGTAGCCGCAGTGGCTTCCGGAGTGCTGAGGTTTTTGAGCCAGGGCAGCCCATGCACCTTGCCCGCCGAGAGGTCGCCTGCCAGTTCCCAGCCCGGTGGCAGACCCATGTTGAGCAGTGCACGATGGGGTAAATTATCGCTGATGCTCCCTTTCAGAACGACGACGAAGACGGTGTTCTGCGGCAGGGAGTCAGGCTGCAAGGGCTTGCCCGAGAGTGAATAAAAAGCCTGGCTGACAGTCATCCCCTGGTCGGCAGCCGGAGGGGGGCTGCTGGTGATGCCTGTCGTGCTGAGGGCTACTGTCAGGGCTTTGCTGCCAAGATTACGGATGTTGATTGCCTGTCTCAGAGGCAGAACAACGGGTCCAGTCTGCTGGATGGTTCGCTGACCCCATTGCACATGCACTGGTTGATTGTTGCCGCCTAGTACGCCATCGGCGTAAAGCGCCCAGGCGAGTTCCTGGGTCGTCAGACTATCGGGTTCCAGTCCTGCGCCGGGCAGATTCTGCCGTAATTTGACCATGGCATCGGGCATCAGTCCGGTCTGGGCAATGATGGTCGGTACTGCCCAGGCATCCCGTAAAGGTGAACCGAAGGCCGCATCCCAGTCTGAGCGTCCCCACCACCAGTCGCCGCCAATGGGCCCCTGACTTTTGATGGCTTTTTGCAAGGCCTGCCCGGCCAAATGGCGTTCGCCAATGGTGTTCAATGCCGAGCCCAGTTGTGCCAGGGCCAAGGGCATGGTGAGTTGATCCATGTGTCTTGCCAGCATACGGATGGCTCCTGCTGGCGCTTTCCCAGCCAGACTCAGGTCGTAGACTGCATAAATGCGATCAAATACCGGATGGTTTTCCTCTTCCACCTCATTGCTCAGCCAGTGCAGGGCCTGGTCGATGGTGGGTTGCGGCACCGTTGCACCGGCTTTTTGAGCGCGCAGGAGAAATTCTGTGGCAAAAGCCGTGAGCCAGGGCTGGGCGTCACCATTATTGGACCAGAGCCCGAAAGCGCCATCAT
>NZ_JBYCKP010000041.1:0-1209 GCF_057473445.1 Acidithiobacillus sp. TH-A36
TAGCACGGGCATTCATCGCCTCCCCTGCCGAGGAATTAGAGCGGGTTTGCGGATTCTACACATTAAGTGCGGCCAGCATTGCCGCACAAACGCTTCCTGATAAATTCAAAAAGAAATGGCCACATTACCCCATCCCGGTGGCATTACTAGGTCGATTGGCCGTGGATCAAACATTTCAAGGGCAGGGACTTGGCACGGTCCTGGTAGCAGACGCTTGCAAGCGCGTTACTGCAGCCAGCGAAACGCTCGCAGTGGCGGCTATCATTGTGGATCCGAAAACCGCCCAGGCAGTCGCTTTCTATCAGCATTTGGGCTTCGTTGCGCTGAATGATCCGAATAATCGTCTGTGGTTGCCACGTTCTGTCTGGTCGGGATTTTAGCTTGCGATTAAATCGCGTCACTCCGCCATAGCACCAACCAGAAACGCTGGACGAATTACCCATAACCACCTAGTCTTGTACTCTAAATTGTACGAGAGGAAAAACAGCCATGCACATAGTCAGCT
Source organism: Acidithiobacillus sp. TH-A36 (assembly GCF_057473445.1). Classification (NCBI taxonomy): domain Bacteria; kingdom Pseudomonadati; phylum Pseudomonadota; class Acidithiobacillia; order Acidithiobacillales; family Acidithiobacillaceae; genus Acidithiobacillus; species Acidithiobacillus sp. TH-A36. The sequence continues at coordinate 506 of NZ_JBYCKP010000041.1, forward strand.
ATTCAGAGGCCCGGAGCCATCTCAAGGAAGTGATGGACCGCACAGCAGCAGATGCCGATGTCACAATCATCACCCGACGCGGATCCGCCAATGCGGTTCTGTTGTCCCAGGAACATTACGACAGCCTCATGGAAACGGTCCATCTGCTCCGCTCGCCAGCCAATGCCGCACATCTGGCCCAATCCATTGCCCAGGATCAGGTAGGGAGCCGAGAGCCCCATCGTTTAGCCGATGCCTGAGCGCATCTGTTGGACGCTGGCCGCATGGGAGGACTACCAATACTGGCAGAGACAGGACCGCAAAACCCTGCGGAGAGTAAACACGCTGATCCAGGATTGCCTGCGGAACCCGCATTCCGGCATTGGCAAGCCTGAACCATTAAGGGAAAACCTTTCCGGGTACTGGTCACGGCGCATTGATGACGTGAACCGGCTCGTTTATCGCGGCACGACAGAAGAATTCATCATCATTTCAGTTCGGTATCACTATTAACGCAATCGCTTCACAGGAAGATCCCGCAAATGCCTAACAGTTTTCAAGAATGGATGAACGAATTAAACCGCTTCGCCAAAGACGTACATCACAAGGGGATGCTGTTCGAGCGATTCATGGTGGCCTATCTGAAAACCGATCCCGTGTATGCGGATAAACTGGAAGCGGTTTGGCAATACAAAGACTGGCCAGATCGTCCGGATCACTGGAAT
>NZ_JBYCKP010000042.1:0-3249 GCF_057473445.1 Acidithiobacillus sp. TH-A36
CGGCTGCCGCTGCTCCCTTCCGGGCCTGACGGGGTTCACCAGCTACCACTGCGAGGGGACCGATTGTTGTCGCCATAGAAAACCTGAAATTGTCCACGCAAGGACGAGAACAGACGAAAAGTGCAACACCACTTTTGCACTCACAAGTCGCGAAGGTATCAGAACCCCGATCTGCGATCAATATTGACCACTCAAAATCGTCAGGGTTAAAACCGCTCAATCACCATTATGAAAGAAGCACAGGTCAGTATAACGGAAGTGAAACCTTCTAAGGACATGGCACCAGAATCCCAGGATGAACAGTAACAGAATCCACCAACTCCATCCTGCCGAGGTGGAAATAGCCAAGGCGCCCATATTGCTGCAATAGGAAGAATCAAAGATGTTCGGGTGAAAAATTCAAAAGAATCATTCGATAAAATATCAGCACCATAACCCAGATATACAACATTCCACCCAATAGCCAGAGGCTGAGTGCAATGAAGTCAAATTCCGCCCTGAGCATGAAAGCACAGTGAATATCCAGCAGTAAAATCAATATGTCAATAGATTGTGGGGCGATGATTTGTAAGAGCCAACTGCCATAAATACCACTTATTGTTAATATTTTATTGTTTTTAATCATTATGATAGTTATTAATAAGTAATAATTAATACGGGATAAATCGTCTCTCTTCTCTTCCTCAGGCAATGAGCGGCGTAACAAGCATCAAGTTTTTTGCGTATGGCTTGGTAACGCTCAAATTGAAGTTGTTTTAAGGACTCACTACAGTTGACATCTGTATTCATGGCCCACATGATCGGCGCATTGACTTAGATCAGCATGGAAACGATTTCCTGTTCATGGCTTTTTCACATAATGCTCCGGCAGTTTCTCCACTCAGCACCAGCATGGTATTGCTGCTGAATCTGGTAGTTTGGCTTGGACATTTTCTGGTGTTGTTCAATACTGGTGCCTATCTGCCCATGATACCCCATGTTGCCGGCAGTTTGGGCGTCAACCCGGATTTGGGGGGTTGGATCCAAGTAGATTTTTTTCTGGCCATGGCCCTGGCCTTTCCGACTTCTCCCTGGTTTTTACAGCGTTGGGGAGAAATGCGGGTTTTGGCAGGGGCCTTTATGGCGTTCGCCCTGGCTTCGGCCATCTGCGCACAAACTGGCCATTATGATGCTTTTCTCAGTGCCCGTATTGTTCAGGGATTTTCGGGTGGATTGACCATCCCGGTTTCCTTGCAGATTATCTTGCGCCATTATCAGGCACATCGCCGTAATATTGGCTTGGGTCTATGGGGAGTTGCTGCCCTAACCCCGTTTACTTTGGGGCCGATTATCGGTGGCTGGATCACCGACAGCATCGGTTGGCGCTGGCTGTTTTACCTGAATATACCCATTGCCATCAGCGTAGCTGTCATCATTGTGATTTTGTTATTCGGTCGGGAAATGGAACATCGCCATCCCCCGTTAGACTGGCCGGGCCTGCTGTTGCTGCTGATTGTCCTGGCTACTCTGGGGTCAGCCCTTAATGCCGGGGAAGTCATCAGTTGGTGGCGCTCCCAGACTATTATTTTTCTCGGCAGCATCAGCCTGATCACCCTGATTTTTTTTGGGATTTGGGAATGGTATAGCACGCACCCCTTACTCGATCTCACGCTCCTGAAACGCCGCAACTTCATGATCGGAAGTGTGGTCCTGTTTTTCACCGCCCTGTTTTTTCAGGGTTGTCTCGCTATTTATATAGTAGGATTTCAGTTAGTTATGGGCTATACCGCCTGGATGGTCGGCTTGTTGATGTTACCCTTGGCCATTTCGGAAATAAGTTTCATACTGGCCCAACGCCTGCTGAAGCATATAGATGCACGCTTTCTGGCTATTATCTCCTTATTGGGCTTTTCAGTAGCCAGTTTTTGGGTTTCCTCCTACAATCGCCCGGCTTCATTTGGCGAACTACTGTGGCCACAAGCTTTTGTAGGAATATTTCTGGGCAGTCTGTTCCCATCCATTAGCGCCGTTGCCTTATCGTGATTATCCGGCCCCGTGGAAAAAAGTGGCACTAAATTTTTGAATGTATTGCGGCTGTGTGGACAGGCTATGGGCATTCCCCTTATTGCCACACTTTTCGCCAGAAGAACGATCTTTCATGCGCATTTTCTTGCCGAAGGTAATAACAGCACTTGGATTTATGCGCCCAAACCGACAGTAAGCAATATCCGCACTGCCCACTACATTACGCATCAGGCAGCCATGCTCGCCTTCAACGAAATATTTTATATAGCCGCATGGGGATTCCTGCTCGGCGCTGGTCTCCTGCTGTTCAGCAAACGTGTGGTTTACGCAGAACCGGATATTCGGGTACGCCGCGCCATAGAAGAACTGGTGGATCTCTGATGAAAAAATCCATTGTTCTGCTGCTATTGTTACTGCTTGCGGCCTGTGCGCGTCTGCCGGAGCATCTTCCCGGCACGCATCTCGCCCATAGCACTCAAATTCAGCAGACCCTGGCCCGGGCCGATCATCACTATGGGATCAGGGCAGGTCCATGGCCTGCACAGCAGTGGTGGAAAGCGGCGCAAATACCTGCTCTTGACCATCTGATTCAGGTAGCCCTTCGCCAAAACCCATCACTGCAGCTTGCCAGTACCCGTATTCTGGCCGCCAAAGCCATGACTGCAGAGCAGCAGGCCGCCCTCCTCCCACAGTTTTCGGCGGGAGCTTCCATCACCCAGGAGCATTTTTCACAGAATGGTTTGCACCTTCAGGCCAACGGCAAAAGCTTTACCTATACAGAAATCAACCCATTGGAACTCCATTATCATCTGGACTTGTGGGGACGCGACAGCGATCAGATTCGTGCGGCTTTAGGACAAGTACGGGTTCATCAGGCGGATTATGCCGAGGCAAAATTACAGCTGGAGAAACAACTGGCTTGGCATTATTTTCTGCTGGCGGGTGAAACACGGCAACTGCATCTGGCGGAGCGTCTGGAAAATCTGCAAAAATCCTTGTTGCAACTGGAAAAACAACGTTGGCAGGATGGTCTGAACAACGCCCGGCCGGTGTATGCGCAGACAGAAACTTATGGCAGTGCGCGGCAGTCAGTCGCCCAACTGCGGGCAGCCATTGCGCAACAGCGCTATGTACTGGCCGCCTTGGCCGGGCATGGACCCGATTGGGGACGGAATATTGGCGTGGAACCGTTACCGGATTTCTCCACCATAAATATCCCCCGTCAATTACCTCTGCGTCTGATCA
>NZ_JBYCKP010000043.1:0-7087 GCF_057473445.1 Acidithiobacillus sp. TH-A36
AACTGGGTGAGTAGCCAGAAACCGAATTCATAACAGGCGAAAAAAAACGGTATGATAGTCAACGGACCCGTGACCACCCAGGGCATAACCCAGCCGATGGGAATGTAGGCTCTCCGCCAGAGGCAGAGCAAAGTGATGCTGAGCAAATGTCCAAAAAATGGCAGGCTTCCAATAAAAGTTCCAATGGCGGCAGCACGGGCGACGCTATGGCGGTGCGGGTGCCAGAGCACCGGGCGTGCCAGATAATGGGTAAAACGTCCGAGGGGACGTTTTTTGAGGATTTCCTCACGGGTGGGAAGGCGGACAAATGCGGGTAGGCGCAATGGGATATTTCCACAACAATATTCGCCCTAGTGTAGCCAAGCTCTTGCCTGGAACCAAATCCTGGCCGTCTTTGGTTCTGGTGGTGCTGGCTGCCGGTCTGGGAATGGGGTTTTTTCACAGTTTTCGGCAGTTACCCCCGCTGTGGATTTCCTTGCTCTTATGTCTTGTGTCATTGCCCTTTGCCTGGAAATGGCGACATGGGGTGCTGTTGACTCTGGCTGCTGCGGCCTTCTCTTGGGGAATCTGGCAGGCTGAGTCGCGCCTGGCTGTGCATTGGACCAGCGCCCGGACTTTTTCGGTGGAGGGACGCATCAGCTCCATTCCCCAACTGGGCGGGCGCGATTATCGCTTTCAACTGACTCCCGAGCGTTGGTCGGGCGATTCTCCTGCCGGAAAACATCCCGCCATTTTGCAGATTCACGGATCCCTTCCCGAACTGCCGGTGGTTGGTCAGCGTTGGCATTTGCAATTGCAGAGTGAAGCACTCAGCACTTTGCCCAAGAGTCCCTTTGCGGATCTTGACCGTAAGCGCTTCTGGGAGGGTATTGGGGGCGTGGCACGGATCGAGAATGCCCGACTGCTGCCCCCTTCTTTGTGGAATCCGGGTGATCAGATTGCTGCTGCCCGCCAGGCCGTGCTGCAGGCGACCAACATGGCCCTGGACCATGAGTCCGGCGGATTCGTCCAGGCCCTCAGCGTGGGGGTGGGTAACCAGCTTTCCCCGGAAATCTGGCAGGTTTACCGGGATACGGGTACGGCCCATCTGCTGGTGATTTCCGGTTCGCATGTGGCGGTAGTCGCTGGTCTGATTTTGTGGCTGGTACAATGGGGCTGGCGGCGTATCCCCTGGCTGGTAACGCGTTGGCCGGCACAAACGGCGGGGGTGATCGCCAGTATTCCGGCCGCCTGGGCTTACGCCAGTTTTGCGGGCATGCAGATTCCCGGTGAACGCGCCGCCTGGATGATCAGCGCAGCGGCAATAGCCTGGTTGCTGGGCAGGTCACATCAGGCCTGGCAGGGCCTGGCTCTGGCGGCTCTGCTTATTGTTTTAGGGAACCCCGGAGCTATGGTGGATGTCGGTTTCTGGCTCTCTCTGGGCGCGGTAGCGGCCTTGGTGGCGGTGGGCTATGGGGAAGGAGGCTGGCGCACCCTGCTGCGCAGTCAATGGGCGGTATTTATTGGCTTGCTGCCGATCCTGGCGGGTCTTTTCGGGCAGATTTCACTGGTTTCGCCGCTGGCCAATATTCTGGTGATTCCTATGGTCGAGTTGCTGGCGGTTCCGCTTGCCTTGTTGGGAACCTTTCTGGCGCTGCTGGATATGGAGTTGCTGAGCCGGATACTTTTTCGCCTGGTGGCTGTGCAGATGGACGGGATTACGGCGCTGCTCAGAGCCTTGCTCCAGATTCCTTTTGCCCAGGTACATACCGGCACTGGACGGATCTGGGCTTTACTGGCTGCGACAGCCGGACTCAGCATTTTCTTTCTACCCAAAGGTTGGCCCGGTCGCCCTCTGGCATTACTTGGACTGGTGCCGCTTCTGGTGCCTGCGGAAGGGAATACGAATTTTGAGCTGCGCAATCTCCCGGTACAATCCGGTATGGTCCTGTTTTGGCAAAAAGCCCAGCATAGCGGCGTGGTGACGGCCAATCTCTGGAAATCTGCTACGCGGCGTGAAGCCGGCCAGGCCCTTGCGGCAGTTTTGCAGCAAAAAGGACTGACCCGGGTCTCGGACTGGGTGCGCACCGATATTTCCACACCCTTGCCCGCCCTATCGGCAATACATCAGTGGGGGCCGCCGGGCGCAAGGAACTACCCGCAAAACCCCGGACTGCTTTCTGTTTGTCGCAAGGATGCCCCCAATCCGCCTGCGGGTGTGCATTTTGTGGATTTGGGTAAAGCTGTCCAGCCCTGTGTGCTGGCTTGGGGAAGCGGTCCTGATCTGCTGATTCTGGGAGACATGGATTTGGCTACGCTACAGCGCCTCGGAAAAGTTGGGTCTTCGTCTTTTCGGCAGGTAAAACTGGCTTTCGCGCCAGCCAGTTTCGCGACTGCAGATCGGGCTTTTCTGGCCGGGCTCATGCCCAATGCAGCCATTCACTATGCGGGGGACGACCCATCCGGGATATGGTCCTGGCAAAACCGGCATTTTGTTCAATCTGTTTCTCCAGTGCGGGCTTACTGGCAAATAGAGGATTGAAAAATCAGATTGCTGCCACTGCCGTTTGTCGGGTCTTGTGCTATATTCCTGCTTCGTCCAATCTGATTGAAAGCTGGAGGCGGTGTGCAGGAGTTGCTGCAGTTATTTAAACTGGGTGGTTTTGTTCTTCCCCTTCTGATTCTGCTGGCCGTCATCGCCCTGGCGATTATCGGAAACCGTTTCTGGGTCCTGCGTAAGGCCCGCATTGCGCCTAAGGATCTCGCCCCCCGGGTCACTGATCTGGTGGAGTCGGGAAAAGTGCAGCAAGCCGTCAAGCTGCTCTATGAAAACGATACCCCATTGGCGCGGCTGATGCTGGTAGCCTTGCAACAGGCAGGGCAATCCCGGGATGCCATCAAGGAAACCGTCGAAGAAAGTGGTCGGCAGGAAGTCGCCCATCTCGACCGTTTCCTGAATTTTCTGGGCAGTATTGCCGGGGTTTCGCCCCTGCTGGGTTTGCTGGGCACGGTTTTCGGCATCATGCATGCCTTCGCGGCCATTGGCATGGTCGGGGCGGGTGATCCCAAGGCCCTGGCCAGCGGCATTGCCGAGGCGCTTATTACCACCGCCAGCGGTCTTATTGTCGCCATCCCCAGCCTGATGTTCTATCGCTATTTCAAGGGACAGGTCGATGGAATGGTCCTCGCCATAGAAAAAGAAGCCCTGAAAGTGGTGAACACCCTTTCCGGAGGAGCAGGAAAATGAACCTGCGCCCGCGCATCAATGAAGAGCCCGACATCAATGTGGTGTCCATGGTCGACATCGTGCTGGTGCTGCTGCTTTTTTTTATGGTGACCAGCAGTTTTGAGCATCAATCCCATTTATCCATGCAATTACCCAAAGCCCAGCAGGCCGCCGCCGGTTTGCCGAAAACGCCCATCACCATTGATCTCAGCGCCAGTGGACAGGTGCAGATGGACAAGCAGCCCGTGCCCATGGCGGATTTGCTGGGACGCCTCAAGGCTCTTGCGACAAAAGATCCGCAACGCGTGATTGTGTTGCGTGCGGATAAAAACACCACGCAGCAATATGTGATTGATGTGCTGGATGCGGCCCAGGAAGCGGGGCTGACCCGGATCAGTTTTGCCACTTTGAGTAATCGCTGAGCAGTGCGGCTGGAAGGGAGTTCCCTGCGTTTGGTTGCCCGACTGGCGGCCTGTCTGATCAGGGGCATATCTGCGACTTTGCGCTGGGAAGAGGTTGGCGATGCCCGGGTGCGGCAACTGATTGTTGCTGGAAAACCTTTTATTCTGGCCTTCTGGCATGGGCGCGGGGTGATGATTACGGAAGCTTACCGACGGGTGGGTGGCCGTGATATTGATGTGCTCATCAGCGAACATCGGGACGGTGAATTCATTGCCATGACCCTGGCTTACTGGGGATATTCCGCCATACGCGGCTCAACGCGGCGGGGGGCAGTGAGGGGGGGCAGGGGGATGCTCAGGGCTGCTCTGAGTGGGCGTACGCTGGCCATCACTCCCGATGGGCCCAGAGGCCCCCGCGAAGTGCTGCAGAAGGGGGTCATTGATCTCGCGCGCATTTCCGGCTTGCCGATTATCCCGGTGAGCTATTCGGCGCGGCGAGCCAGGCGTTTTTCCAGTTGGGATGGTTTTTTGCTGCCCCGCTTGGCAACCCGCATTGTCGTTACCTGGGGTGAGGCGCTGTATATTCCCCGGGATGCCGACGATCTTCTCCAAACCGAGCTGCAGAAGCAACTGGAAACAGACATGATTAATTTGCGCAAACAGGCCGACACGTTGGTGGGCCGTGAGTATGATTAAATTATGAGCTATTACGAAAATGGTTTGTTGCGCGGCCGCTGGGCAAGTTGGCAGGATGCCCGTGCCGGTCGCAGAGGACAGGCCAATGCGCGCTGGGGCTGGATTAAAGCTCCCGGTGAGCGCGGACCTATTCTCTGGATGCAGAGTTTCAGTGATCCCGACAATCAGCGGCTGGGTATTGAGCTGTCCAGAGCTATCGCCGAAAAACGCCGGGATCTGCGTATGGTCATGACTTTTGAAACGGAATATCCACAGTTATTGCAGCAGCATACCGAATCTCTGGAACGGCTGGGCTATGGTTTTGGGCCCTGCGATCATGCTCAGGCCGTGGAGCGCACTCTGGATAAACTCAAACCGCTGCGTTACCTGGCCTTGGGTCAGATACCGCGCAAGGGGCTGCAGGCTGCACTTGAGCGGCGACAAATCCCCAGCCTGCTCATGGCAGCTGATCCGCAAAACCTTGTGCCGACCCTGCTCGAAGCCGTATATCCCCGGGATGCGCAACAGGCAGAGCTATGGCAGGGTAAAATCAGCGCAGCGGTGCTGCAGGAACCGGTCGATTTTGCGACGCTTTTTACCATTGCCCAGGTCGACCCCAATTTCCGCAGCATGATCAGTGGTACGGATGAGGGATTGCTGTGGTGGGTGGAGGGGTTGACCGGAAAACAATGGCGGGACTGGCGCCAGGCCTGGGCGGCTTCGCCACTTTCTCGCCAGGGGTTGCTGTTTCTGGGTGGGGCTGAAAGGCCGGAAGACTTACCGCTGTTATCAAAATGGCGGCGCCAGCCCCTGCCTGCCGGTTCTGTTCTGGCTGTGGATGAAGACCGCTGGTATCCCGCCTTGGCGGCGGCTGCTCAGGCAGTGCATCTGCAGTCTGCCGCACCTTTCCTGCAGTGGCAGGTTTATGCGGGCTCCCGACCGGTGAGCGTGCATCCCGGAGTTGATCTCAATGCTGCCCGACAACTCGAAGCCGGTGCTGTGCAAGCCCTCAATAATCCCACTCAGGTGCTTCAGCACTGGCAGGATCTATATGCCGATGTGATGAGTGCGCGGCAACGCGGCGACGCAACCCGCCGGGTTTTCTGGCAGGAACGACGTCAGGCGGGAGAACGTCTTCCGGAATTTTTGCAGCGGGTTTTTGACTGGTGAGTTTCCGCCAGACCCTCGAACAGCAATGGCAGGAGGGTGGCTGGCTCGCCACGAGTTTACGGCCGCTGGGGATGCTGACGGGCGCGGTCGCCACCTGGCGGCGGCGTCATATCCATGGTCGGGAAGCAGATATTCAAACCATTGTGGTCGGCAACCTGAGTGTGGGCGGCAGTGGCAAGACGCCTTTGGTGGCAGCCCTGGCCCATTTACTGCGGCAGGCGGGATGGCAGGTTGCCATCATCAGTCGCGGTTATGGAGCGCATCCACCGCATTGGCCCTATCGGGTTCAGGCGCATGATTCTCCCGAGTGTGCCGGTGACGAACCACTGCTCCTGGCGCAACTGCAGAATCAAACCCAGGCGGTCTATATTTGTCCCGATCGTCACCAGGCCATTGCTGCAGCCGTAGCCGACGGTTTTGATCTGGCTTTGCTGGATGATGGTTTTCAACACCTCGCCCTGCATCCGGGCTTACGGCTGCTGGTGATGTCTGGAGCCCAGCCTTTTGGCAACGGCTACTGTCTTCCTGCTGGGCCGTTGCGCGAGCCCCGGGCGGCCCTGGCGGCGGCTGACGCCTTGCTGGTGGATGCTGCCGCAGCCACTGCCCTGGCGCAGACTGAATCTCCCCCCCAATTCGGTTTTCAGGTGCGTCCTCAGGATTTACAGGCGGTTGCGGATCCACAACGTATCCGCAGCCTGGACAGCCTGGCCGGAGAACGCTGGACGGCGGTGTCGGGAATAGCCCGTCCGCAACGCTTCGTGGATACCTTGGCTACTCTGGGGGTGGATGTAGATGCGGATGCCCGGTTTTTCCCGGATCATCACGTATTTACGCGGGCAGATCTGGAGGCGCTGTCTCGCCCCCTCGTCATGACCGAAAAAGATGCCGTAAAATGTCGGAAATTTGCGCAGCCTGACGATTGGGCTTTGCGGATTACCGCCGAACTGGCACCGGATTTCATGCCCTGGCTGGAAAGGGCGCTATCAAACTGGAGAAACCATGAGCATTGATCGTCGGTTGCTGGATTTGTTGGCTTGCCCCCAATGCAAAGGGAGTCTGCAACCTTGTGCACAGCGTCAGGCCCTGTGTTGCCCGCGTTGTCATCTGCAATATCCCATTCGCGATGATATTCCTGTTCTTTTACTGGATGAAGCCAAACCTTACGAGGATAAACCCGCATGAGTTTTTGTGTGCTTATTCCGGCGCGCCTGGCTTCTACGCGCCTGCCGCGCAAGGTCATGCTGGATGTCGGTGGTTTGCCCATGATTGAACAGGTACGGCGCCGGGCGCTCGAAAGTGGAGCTTCCCGGGTTGTTGTTGCCGCTGATCATCTGGAAATCGTTGAATGTATACAGAGCTACGATGGCGAAGCAGTACTGACGTCCACGGCCCATGTTTGCGGTACGGAACGTCTTGCCGAAGCTGCGCGTCTGCTGGAATTGCCTGCGGAGGCAATTATCGTCAATCTGCAGGGAGATGAGCCCGGCATGAATCCCGCACTTCTGCAGGCCACAGCTCAGCTATTGCTCGAAGATGCGGGCTTGCAGATGGCCACGGCTGCAGTTCCCATTGGGCACTGGGATGAACTCGCAGATCCGCATGTCGTGAAACTGATCCGCAATGATCTGGGCCATGC
>NZ_JBYCKP010000044.1:0-1591 GCF_057473445.1 Acidithiobacillus sp. TH-A36
TGCAGGATCGGTTGGCAGAAGAGACCAGTCTGGTGGTGGACCCGGGATTTTTCTCGCTGGATTGGACGTTGGTTCGGGCCGGTGGTCGGTATGCCGCTCTGGCGTCCGGCAGCAGTCTGTTTGCCGTTTCCCAAGTGTTGAGTGAAGCACGGAAGATCATTGCAGACACCTATGGCAAGGCCCCGACGGTTGCGCAACTGGAAAACTGTCTGCAAAACGGACGGGAACACTTGTACATTTTCAATCAGGATGTCGTGTTGCCGCCGGTTTTTGAGCAGGCGGCCCAGATGGTCGGGCGGGAAGCGCTGAGCGAAATGCGCGGCATGCTCCGGCAGGTGGACGACCCCATCAACTTTATCATTCTTGCAGGTGGCGGCGCGCGTCTATATACCCCCATGGCTCAGGAGGTATATCCGGACAGTCAAATTTTAATGGCAGATCATCCAGAACTGGCGAATGCGCAAGGCTTCTGGCATTTGGGAGCACAAAGCTTTGTCTGATTTTGTACGGATAGATGTGACTATCAGTACCAGGCAACCGGAATTACTGAAAGATATACAGGCTGTTTCCGAATCCCGGTTGCGTCCTGAGCGTTTGCGGTTTTTGGCGCAACTGGGTTTGCTGGTCTTGCAGGGGCGCGGTTCCCTGGCGGAGGTTCAGGCAGGCAACCTGGAAGCCGAAAACGGCCATGAAAAGGCGGACGTGGGCGAAGCAGGGGTTACATCTGTTGCCGCCCATGGCACTGCCGAGACGGGCGCTACCCATGACCCAAAGCGGGCGTTGAGTCCGGCGCGACGAAAGGCTATGGCGCAGTTGGGGCAGTCTTTGGGTGAGCCGCCGAAAAACTGAAAACAATCAACGGATCAATTTGATCCCACGGTTATATTCGAGGCTTGCAAGTTGTCAAGACTTCCGTTGTCTTGGTGTGCATCATCCCCCGTACATCCGGCGAATGGTGTCAGCAAAATAGCGAAACACCCAGATATTGGCAGGGAATTGCTGAATATTGACCTGACGGTACACAGATATCTTGTGGAGCAGGAAAAAGAAAAAGGCGGCAAACAAACTCATAGTAGCGGCACCCAATGGCAAAGCCACGGACCATCGTCCGGTTATCATCGGTATCAGATTGGCGGCCCATGTGGCTAAGGGCAAAAAAAGAAAAACAGTCGTGATGATCGGAGGAAGCCGAAACAGGCTGGAAATTCTGGCGGCGGCATCCCCGTTTTCCCGAACTTTTTTCAAATAGGCATAAGGGCCACCAAATGGTTGGGTGAGTAACAGGATCAAGCGTTTTCGGAGGATGCGCTGCGAAATCCAAAAAAGGGGCGTTTTGTAGCAACCCAGCATTCGGGCGCGCATGTTGGTAGCCAGCGTTTGAATCCAGATCCAGCGTAAGATTTGGGCTACAGTGGCAACCAATATGCCAATGGGAAGCCAGCGCCAGGGAGTGGTGCCCAACCAAAATAGGGACAGGTTAGCCGCAGAGGCCAACAGTAGCATGCGAATCAGCCAGACATCCGCTTGCTGTACATGCCGCGCCAGATTGGGCGGCAGAATTTCCGTGCCGCTGTATATTCTGTGGAACAAC
>NZ_JBYCKP010000045.1:0-9584 GCF_057473445.1 Acidithiobacillus sp. TH-A36
TCTGGCTGTTCAGCAGATGGAAGAATCCCAGCGTCTGGTGCGATTGCGTTATGAAAATGGGGTTGAAACCATTACCGGCTTGTTACATGGGCAAGCCGAGCTGGATCAATCCCGGGCTGAACTGGTATCGGCCGATTATGCCGAGGCTGTCCAGCGCGCTGCACTGCTGCTGGCGATTGGTAAACTGAATCCGCAAGAAATCGTCGACGTGGCCCCGGTGTCCGTCGTGGAAGGAGCTTCCTGATGTTGAACTTGAAACGCACCGTCATGCTATCAGCCATTGTTTTGGCCAGTGCCGGCTTGGCTGCCTGCAGTAAATCCCCTCCCCAGACCCCGGCTGTGCATCACAGGGTGAGTGCTCCGGTCATGCAGATCGGGGGGAAGAACATGGCCGCCTACAGTCAGGTCCCGGGCACGGTGACTGCCGCCCAGCAGGTGCAAATCAGCTCGCGTCTCAGTGGTTATATTCGTCATCTGGATCTGCGCGAAGGTCAGGCGGTCAAAGCTGGGCAGCTCCTCTTTGAGGTCGATCCAACGGATGTGCAGGCCCAGGTCCAGCAGGCCCAGGCGGGTCTTGCCGAGGCGCAATCCAGTCTGACTGATGCCCGGTCCAATTATGAGCGTTTCAAGGTCCTGTATGCCCAGCAGGCGATTCCTGAAAAGCAGTGGGATCAGGTGAAGTCGGCCTATGCCATGGCTCAGGCGCGGGCCGCCGCCGCGCGTGCGGGTATTGCCAGTGCTGAGGCCCAGATGCGTTATGCTCGAGTAACTGCACCGTTTTCCGGAACCATTATCAATAAACAGGCCCAAAATGGCGATATGGCCTCGCCGGGGCAACCGGTGCTTACTTTGGCCAATACCCGTCAACTGGAAGTGCGCTTTGCCGCCGGCAGTGCTTTATACCGCAGCCTGAAAATTGGTCAGACGCTCAGCGTGCTTGCAGACGGCCAGCGGATACCCGCGACGGTGCTGGATATGGTCAACACGGCAGATGCCATGACCCATGCCCACTCCGTCAAACTGAGTCTGCCAGCTGATAGTCATCTCCAGGCAGGAGATTATGTGACCGTTGCGGCCCCGCTGGCAGCCCGTCAGATTATTGCAGTGCCTGCCAACGCTTTGCTGGATCGTGCTGGCATCCCCGGCGTGTTTGTTGTAGACGCCCACGGCATCGCCCATTACCGTATGGTCCGTCCCGGTCCGCAAACAGCAGATGGGGTAGAAATTCTTGCCGGCCTGAGTGCTGGAGAAACCGTGGTGACGGGTAATCTTGCTGCAGTCAACAATGGCGACCAGATCAAGGCCGGAGCAGCCCATGGCTGATCAGCATCAAAAAATGAATTTGGCCGGACGGCTGGCCCAGTCTTTTTACCAATCCAAAATTACCGTGCTCATCATGATTGCCATTGCCCTGTTCGGGCTCCTGGCAGTTACGGTTACCCCACGCCTTTATAACCCGGAGATTGTGGTTCCTGCGGCGGAAATTTTCGTCATGCGCCCCGGTTCCAACAGTGAGGAAATCCACAATTTAGTCATCCGCCCGTTGGAAGCGCTGATGGCTTCTCTGCCGGGGGTGCATCATACCTTTGGTTACTCCGTAAATGACATGGGTATTGTCACCGTGGAATTTCAGGTGGGGGCCAATGAAGAAAAAAGCCTGCTGGAGGTGTACAACCAGCTCAGCCGTAATATGGACAAAATGCCGCCGGGGACGGAACAGCCTCTGGTCAAGTCCATAGGGATCAATGATGTTCCCATCATGACGGTGACTTTAAGCACATCACACTTGACGCCTGTGGCCTTGCGTCAAGTGGGCACCCGCTTGATGGATCAATTGCAGAATGTGCCCGATGTGGCTAATGCTACCCTCATTGGTGGAGGCAGGCAGGCGGTCAATGTCTGGCTCAACCCCGCCAAACTCGCGAGTGCCGGTCTCAGTCTGAAAAATATCGAGCAATCCCTGCAGGGCAACAACGTGATTTTGCCGGGTGGTCATCTGGTCAACGACAATCACGAAATTCCACTGCGCATCAATGGTGCTCTGGGTTCCGCGCAATCTGTGGGCAATGTGATTATAGGCAGTCATGATGGCCAACCCATTTTTCTGAAAAATGTGGCACGTATTGAGGAGGGTGCGGCAGAGGGGCACACCGCTATCAGTAATACCGCCGGGTTGGCGAACCGCATGCAGCTGCCGGCCGGAACAAATATGCCGGCAGTAACCATTACCCTGGCCAAGCGCCCGGGAACCAATGCGGTCACTGTCGCTGATGCCATCAAGGCCAAGCTCGGGCGCCTGGAACAGGAAGCGCTGCCAGAGGGCGTCCATGTCACCATTACCCGGGATTACGGTGCCCGGGCCGATGACGCCGTCAGTACCCTGTTCGAGCATCTCAGCATCGCCATCGGCGTGGTAGCCATCATCTTGATGATTTTCCTGGGTTGGCGGGAAGCCGGTATTGTTATCTTGACGGTGCCTCTGACTCTGGGAGCGGTATTGGGTATCGGCTGGTTGCTGGGCCAGACCATCAATCGGATCACGCTGTTTGCCCTGATTTTATCTTTGGGCTTATTGGTCGATGGCGGCATTGTGGTGATTGAAAATATTCATCGTCATTTGCATGGATGTGCCAAGGGTGGCTTTGCCAACTGCGTGATTCATGCCACCAATGAAATTGGCAATCCCACCAATATTGCTACGTTAGCGGTCATTCTGGCTTTTGTGCCAATGGCTTTTGTGACCGGCATGATGGGTCCTTTCATGTTGCCGATCCCGATTTTCGTGCCCATTGCCATGATTGCTTCGGTGTTGTTGGCTTATACGGTAGTTCCCTGGGGTGCGTATCGTTTTCTGCGCAAGAAGGCTGCCAAGGCGGCAGATACCCATTCCCAGGCGGAACATGAAACAGCACATGAGGATGGCACCCAAGCTCCCAAAGACGCGTTACAAAGGGGCTATTTGCGCGTGGTGACGCCATTGCTCGAGTCTTCTGGGCGCCGCAATATATTCTTCCTGATTGTCGTGGTATTGCTGTTGCTGGCCATGTTGATGCCCCTATGGCAGTTTGTTCGTCCTCAGGGTATGAATGGCCCCCTCAGTGCCATGGGTGTCAATTTGAAGATGCTCCCGGAAGGTAATGTCAGTGATTTCATGATTCAGGTGGATACGCCTGCGGGTACTGCATTGGATGCCACCGGTCAGGTGACGCAAGCGGTAGGGGATGTACTCAGTCATAATCATTACATAGAAAACTTCCAGACTTATCTGGGACGTTCTGCTCCGGTGGATTTTGCGGGACTGGTACGTGGTGACATGATGCGCGAAGGCAGTAATTACGCCCAGATACAAATCAATCTGGTACCGCGTGATGAGCGCCCCATGTCGCATACTGTGGCGGTGGAGGTGTATAAAGCCCTGCAGAGCGTGCGCAGTCGTTATCCCCAGTCCGTCATCAAGATTTTTGAGGTTCCACCGGGGCCCCCCGTGCGTGCCCAGGTGGTGGCGGAGCTTTATGGCCCAAATTACCAAAAATTGCGGGAGTTGGCCGGGACGGTAGAGCAGCACTTCCGGAAAGTGTACGACATGATTAACGTGGATGATTCGGTCACGGCGAGTGTGCCCGAATACCGGATTCATGTAGATCGGCAAAAGGCCATGCTCGCAGGAGTGGCCCCAGCACAGGTTGCTGAGCTGGTACATGACTATGTTGCGGGCACCAAGCTCGGTGCCTTGCATGATTCTTCAGCGCGGGAACCGGTAGACATCATTTTGCGGGTTCCCCCCCAGGATCGCGCATGGCGTCAGCAGATTCTTGATCTGCATATTCGCAACAGTCAGGGCCAAGAGGTGGCCTTGTCCAGTATTGTCCAGATCCAGAAAACCACTCTGTCCAAACCGATTTATGACCGGGATCAACATCCGGTGGTCTATGTGACCGGTGATCTGATTGGTTCAAGTCCGGTGTATGCCGTTCTGAGTCTGAATCACTGGCTGGATGATCAGCACATTGACGGTGTCCATCTGACCACTGGCAATCTCGGCTTCACGCCTGCCCAGCCCAATGATATTACCCACTACCAGATTCTCTGGGGAGGTGATATGCGCCTGACTCTGGATGTGTTTCGCGATCTGGGTGCCGCTTTCATTGTGGCTCTGGTGTTCATCTATCTGATGTTGGTGGCGTATTATCAGTCTTTCATGATGCCGGTCATTGTCATGGGGGCTATTCCCATGACTCTGATTGGTGTGTTTCCCGGACACTGGTTGTTGAATACACCCTTTAACGCAACTTCCATGATTGGTGTCATTGCGCTGGCCGGTGTGGTGGTGCGTAACTCCCTATTGTTGATTGATTTTATTATTGATTACCGGCGTCAGGGCTACGCGCTTGAAGAGGCCGTGTTGCAGGCGGGGGCAGTGCGGTTTCGCCCGATTTTGCTGACGGCTCTGGCCATCATGTTCGGCTCGGCCATTATGGTGACCGATCCGGTATTTGGTGGTCTGGCGGTTTCCTTGATTTTTGGTACCTTCGCCTCCACACTGCTGACATTGGTGGTGATTCCGCTTTTATACTTTTTGTGGGAGCGGCGCCTTGAAAAGCAGACGCAGAGGATTTAACAGAAAATGAATACAGAACGTTGGGTACGTGTGGTGGCCGGTTTTTTTGTTCTGGTGAGCGTGATTCTGGGTGCGCCCGCCAGCCCGATTTTTGTCAGTGAGTGGTTTCTGGCATTTACGCTCTTTGTCGGGTTCAATTTGTTGCAGAGCGGTTTCACTTGTTTCTGCCCGCTGGACAAAATTTTGCTGAAGCTGGGCGTACCGGGTTCAGGGTCCTGCGGGAGATAATTCATGGAAGCCAAAATTCTCACCTTCGTCCAGGCACAATGGCCGCTTTTGCTCGCAGCTGTAGCCTTGATCGTCATGATTTTTAAAGGCCCACTGACACGCAAGGCAGCAGGAATCAGTGAATTGGATGCGAAAACGGCGGTTCAGTTGATTAACCATGAAGAAGCTGTGGTCATTGATGTGCGCGAACAAAATGAATGGGCTCAGGGGCATCTCCCCGGTGCCCGTCATATTCCCCTCGGGGATCTTCCCAAGTACATGAAAGATCTGGAAAAGCATCGTGGTCATCATGTCATTTGCCAGTGTGCCAGCGGAATGCGTTCGGCGCGTGCTGCTGCAAGCCTGAAAAAAGCGGGCTTTGACAAAATCTACAGTCTCAAGGGTGGTATTAGTGCCTGGCGCGGTGCTGGATTACCGGTCGAAAAATGAAAGTCGTAGCCGAAGTCGTCATGTATGCAACAGGGAGCTGCCCGTACTGTCATCGTGCGGAAGCCTTGCTGCGCAGTAAGGGCGTCAATCCACAAATCATTCGGGTGGATCACAACCCGGCCTTGCGTCGGGAAATGCAGCAGCGCGCCCACGGAAGGCACACCGTACCGCAGATTTTCATCAATGGTCAACATGTGGGTGGTTCTGATGATCTGGCGGCGCTGAATCATCGTGGGGCGCTGGACGCTCTCCTGCAGGCTGCACCCCAGGAATAGCCGGCAAGGCGTATTGGGAGGAGAAAATGGCGGGATTGATGGTAGTTTGTCCTTCCTGTGGAAGCCTGAATCGGGTGCCGCAGGAGCGTCTGGGTGACAAGGCCAAATGCGGCAAGTGTCATGCTGAAATTTTACCCGACCACCCGGTTAATCTGGCTGCTGCACGCTTCAATACGTACATCCAGAAAAATGAATTACCCGTATTGGTAGACTTTTGGGCCCCCTGGTGTGGTCCATGCCGCAGTATGGCCCCGCAGTTTGAGCAGGCTGGGCGAACTTTGCGTGGCCGCGTGCTTTTTGCCAAGGTCAATACGGAAGAAGAACAGTCCTTGGGGGCGCGTTTCCAGATCCGCTCCATTCCCAGCATGGTTCTTTTCAAAAACGGCAAGGAACACGCGCGGATCAGTGGTGCCATGGGTGCTGCTGACATTCAGCGCTGGCTTGCTGCTCAGGGTGTCTAGAGCAGAATTCATCCAGTAAAACGGCAAGCCATCATCTCTCTAGCTTGACTTCTTTCGAATAAACACTAAATTAGCTCTATAACTTGATACTTTAAAACAAGTTGGGGGCGTGTTGTGTGTGATTCTTCCAGAGCTTATTCCAATCGGCGTCAATTTCTTCAGCAGTTAGCACTGGGTGGAACTCTGCTCGGAACCTGGAAAATAGCTGATGCGGGTAGCCTTCTGCTCAGCCGAGCGAAAGAACGTCCCATTGTGGTTTGCCTGGATCCTGGCCATGGGGGCCATGACCCTGGCGCGGTTGGTTTGCGTGGCACCCGGGAAAAAGATGTGGTGCTCGACGTCAGCCTTGCTCTGGCCCAACGTTTGCGCGAAACCCCGGGGATACAGGTCGTCATGACCCGGCATACGGATCAATATATTCCGCTGTTGTCACGTATGCATCTGGGTTCGCAACATCGGGCTGATCTGTTTATTTCCATTCATGCGGATGCTTTTCCTGACCCCGACGTACGGGGCTCAACGGTCTGGGCATTGTCAGGGAAGGGCGCCAGCAATGCCGCAGCGCGCTGGCTGGCGAAAACCCAAAATGCAGCGGACCCCTTACTGAGCAGGTTACCTGCAGGCAGCCCGAATCCCATGCTCAATGAAGTATTAATCAATATGACCCAGACGGCTGCCATGAATGCAGCGGCAGCGGCAGCAGATGTGATGATTCGTGGGCTGGTGGGGGTGGAAGGGCTGCATAATGCGGCCGTGCAACATGCTAATTTTGTGGTGTTGCGTGCGCCCGATGTACCCTCCATGTTGGTCGAGACCGCCTTTATTTCCAACCCGCAGGAAGAACAACGACTGCGTGACCCGGAATTTCGTCAGACTCTTGCACGCAGTATGCACGATGCCATTGTTGCCCACTTTGTGAAGGCACCACCCACTGATAGCCGTTGGTCATCGGCCAATCATATTCTGGGCCATCATGAAACCCTCTCGGAAGTCGCGCGTCGTTATGGCCTCAGTGTTGAAGCGCTCCGCCTCGCCAATAATCTTTCTCATGGTGAAGAGCCGGCAGGCACTCATCTGCGCGTTCCGATCATGGGTGCCTGAGATCAGCTTCTGTGCAGTTTTACCGGCAAGTGTTATAACTAAGCAGTTGGCCGACAAAACCATAGGTGGACATTGCAGTATTCTCAGACAGAACCCCGGACAGAAAGAAATCAGACGCGGCTCGAAGAGTGGATTAACGGACTCCTGCATGGTGCTGGAGCCATGGGTGCCTTGCTGATATTTATTATCTGGTTGCTGGGAGCGGCGTTGCACAGTAAGGCGCTGGCCATTGTCAGCGTTTCGGTATTTGTGGCTACCATCCTGATTTTATATGCTGCGTCCACCATCTATCATTTGCTGCCACAGGGACCCGCCAAGCTGTTTTTTCAATGGGTGGATCGTTCGGCCATTTACCTGTTGATTGCCGGCACCTATACGCCCGTGACCCTGATGGTTTTGCACGATGTCTGGGGGATGATTCTTCTGGTGCTGGAATGGGTGCTGGCGTTGGCGGGTATTTTACTGTTGGTGTTCACCGGAAAGCGCTTTTATACCCTGTCTCTGATGCTCTATTTGCTGATGGGTTGGATGGCAGTGTTTGCGGTGCTGCCTTTGTATCGCGCCTCTCCAGGCTGGTTTTTGTGGCTGTTACTGGGTGGTGGTGCTGCCTATACGCTGGGAGTTGTTTTCTTTCTGTTGGACCGACGTAAATACTTCCATTCGATCTGGCATATTTTTGTCATTGCCGGTACGGCTCTGCAATTCTGGGCTATCCTGCAGTTTGCGGGTTGACCTGATTGTACTTGCTATTATTCGTCGGATCCTTATAATCTGTGGCCCTGCTCCCATCGTCTAGCGGTCTAGGACACTGGCCTCTCACGTCGGTAACAGGGGTTCGAACCCCCTTGGGAGCACCACCTTACCCCCGCTTTCTGTGAGATTGATTTGGTAGGTGATGGTTGCCTGGAAGGTTTCCGGGCAGAGTTCGACTTTCTGAATCAGCCGGTGTAGTCCGGCGCGTAACTGTTCGGGCGCTTCCTGCTGCATGTTTTCGATCAGATTGCTCAAGGTCTTTTGGATAACCGCCGTTGTGACGTTTTTATAAGCGGAAATGCCTTCTAACTGGTTGAGTAAAGCCGTTTTTGTAGAAACAAGAGCATCCCTGTCCTTTTCCATTACTTCGATGTTTCTGAGTATGGGGGCTGGCGAACTGGTTTCAGCCAGATAATCCACCAGTTTGCTAATTTTTTTATCAAATTCCCTGATTTCGTTGTCAATTTTATCCAAATTCCTTTTTTGGTACTGCTGCTCTGCCCTCATTTTCTGGTAGTGCTTTGCAACAGCTTCAGCGACCGCTGGGGAGGTCGCATACTCGCGGACGTTTTCCAATATCGCCTTATCGACATTATGCGCTGCCACACGAACTGTCTTTCCGAGTCGATAGTACCCGCAGTCGCCCCACCAGGCCTCGCCTTTCGGGGCAAAGATTATTCCCGAAAGCATATAGGTGTAATTGTTTCCGTTGCGTTTTCTTCGCTTGCTGGTGGTGGCCAGCATTTCCAGGATTTGTTGTGCTTCCTCTTCGGAAATCAAAGGTTCATGCGTGTTTTTGTGAATCACCCACTCTGATTCATCTCGTAAAACCGAGCTATAGTCCTTGCTCCCTTTTTCCTGATGCCGATTCCAGATCGTGTGGCCGGCGTAGGTCATCGCGTTTTTTTCAATGCCTAACAGGGTGGTCCCCGTTTTGCCGTAGATTCCTGCCAGCTTTGCCGCATCATTCCGACTGACTCCACGCGCCCTGTTTTGTAGGTAGGCGCGTATTTGCAGGGCATTTTCATCGGGGATCAGCTTGGACTTGGTTACGGGAGCGCCTTCACGAATAGCCCCCGTTTCGATGCGCTTTATTCGATAGCCGGTAGGCGGCGTCCCGCCCGCCCGATAGCCTTGTCGGATATTCTCGGCCATGCCTGCTAACCCTTTGGTTTTGCTGGTAAGCGAGTGCCATTCATCCATTGCCTGCAGGATGGATTTGAGGAGCATTTCGGTAATGGGATCGGCGTCCGGCAAGGATTTGTAGAGGATGCGAACATTGTGACGACGACATTCCTGTTCCTCGAAGATAACGGCGTGCAGCCTTCTGCGGCTGATGCGGGCTGTATCGAGGACCAGGATCAGGTTCCAGGTACGACTTGGGGATCGTAGGTCGCATAGAAGATTTTGAAAGCCCGGTCTATCCTCATCCTTTCCGGATTCTACAGCGTCGGCATACTCTCCAACGATAATGATTTCACGCGCTTTGGCCAGCACATAGAGTTCTCTGCGTTGCGCGTCGATGGAGACATCGGAACGATCTTTGGAGGAGCGAAGATAGAGGACGGCCTGTTCTCTGGGCATGGCTCATTTTCGCCCTGATGGGGCGGTTAAAGCAAGCTAATGCCGGGTTTTCGGAGGGACTACATGCTGTTTGGGGTTGTCCATCGCACTGTTTTTCTGGTCCTCAGCCGCCAACATCTCCGCCAGCATTTGAGC
>NZ_JBYCKP010000046.1:0-1986 GCF_057473445.1 Acidithiobacillus sp. TH-A36
GCGGCCTCCCGAAATACCTTGAACTCCACGCTGCGCATCAGGTCGCTCAGCTCGGTCAGCTCCAGGGGATTGCGCAAATCGGGGCGATCCACGCCAAAACGGTGCATGGCATCCGCGTAGGTCATGCGTGGGAAAGGATTGGGCAGATCAATACCGAGCACTTCCGCAAACAGTCCGCGAATCATCGGTTCGGCAATACCCATGACCGCTTCTTCATCCACAAAAGAGGCTTCTATATCAATCTGGGTAAATTCCGGCTGCCGGTCGGCGCGTAAGTCTTCATCCCGAAAACATTTGGTAATCTGATAATAACGATCAATACCCGCGACCATCAGCAGTTGTTTGAACAGCTGGGGACTTTGCGGCAAAGCGAAAAAATGACCCGGCTGGGTTCGGGACGGGACCAGATAATCGCGGGCACCCTCCGGTGTCGAGCGGGTCAGAACCGGCGTCTCAACATCCATGAAACCGCCACTGTCCAGATAACGGCGCACGTAGCTGGTGACCTGATGGCGCAAACGCAGGCGTCCCAGCATTTCCGGGCGGCGCAAATCCAGATAACGGTATTTGAGACGCAGGTTTTCAGCAATGTCCTCTTCATCCAGAGGAAACGGAACCGGCTCGGAGCGGTTCAGAATTTCGATGCGCGTCGCCATGAGTTCGACTTTGCCACTGGGCATGTGTAGATTTTCCGTACCCGCAGGGCGGGCCCGCAACACCCCTTCGACACTCAAAACAAACTCGCTCCGGCATTCATTAGCCGCCGCGAAGGCTTCCGCCTGATCAGGATCAGCGACCACCTGAACCAGCCCTTCCCGGTCCCTGAGATCAATGAAAACCACGCCGCCATGATCACGACGGCGCTGGGCCCATCCACAGAGACGCACGGTCTGTCCGATCAGCTTCTCGTTTATGCCATTACAATAATGTGTCCGCATGCTGCGTCCCGTGTAGTTATGTCAAATTCCGTCATCAAATAACAAAGGCCGCCTGACCGGCGGCCCGCGCACAATCTATCCCCGCTGCAGGCGCGGCGTCAATGACAGGCGCAACTGCCGCCCGGGCAAGCGGGCGCGGCACTGCTGGCGGCTTCGCTTTTGGTCGAACCACCCTTACTGCCCTTGAAATCTGTCTCGTACCAGCCGGACCCCTTCAGCGCAAAAGCGCCAGCACTGAGCTGCCGCTCCAGGCCCGGTTTGCCGCAGGCCGGACAATCGGTCAGACGGGCGTCACTCATGCGCTGCTCTGCGCTCAAATGATGTCCACAGTCCTTGCATACATACTCATAAGTTGGCATCGTATCCACTCCGTATTGGGTTGTAACTGAATATGCCTATTAAATACGTCTTCAGGCACCATTTTTCAAGCGTTCTGTGCACTGCACAGTCTGTCACGGTAATTTTGAATGTCCATCGCGCCTGAACTGCATAACGCCCTGCAAACCCTCATTGCCCTGCTCGCCATTCTTAATCCCATCGGGGCCATTCCCATTTTCATTGCCTTGACGGCTGACGAAGATCCGGCCCAGCAACTGGCCACCATCAAACTGGCCTCCAGAACCGTCGCCATCGTGTTGCTCATCGCCGCTTTTCTGGGTGAGTACATTCTCCAGTTTTTTGGCATCAGCATTGCCGCCTTTCAGGTAGCCGGGGGCATGGTCCTGATGTTGCTGGCCTTTAATATGTTGCAGGCAAAATCCAGCCGTTACCGCCACACTCCGGAAGAAACGGCCGAGGGCATGAGCAAGGAAGCGGTAGCCGTGGTACCACTGGCCATTCCGCTGATGGCGGGTCCGGGCACCATGATTACGGTGATTATTGCCCATCATAAAAATGCTTCCTGGTTTGCCAGCGGGCTATTGATTCTGGACATCCTGATCATTGCCGGAGTCGCCTACGCGGCGCTGCGCCTGGCCCGGCCATTGTCACGGCGTCTGGGCGTAACCGGCATCAACATATCCACCCGAATTTTCGGGCTGGTCCTGGC
>NZ_JBYCKP010000047.1:0-5096 GCF_057473445.1 Acidithiobacillus sp. TH-A36
TGCAGGATCGGTTGGCAGAAGAGACCAGTCTGGTGGTGGACCCGGGATTTTTCTCGCTGGATTGGACGTTGGTTCGGGCCGGTGGTCGGTATGCCGCCCTGGCGTCCGGCAGCAGTCTGTTTGCCGTTTCCCAAGTGTTGAGTGAAGCACGGAAGATCATTGCAGACACCTATGGCAAGGCCCCGACGGTCGCGCAACTGGAAAACTGCCTGCAAAACGGACGGGAACACTTGTACATTTTCAATCAGGATGTGGTGTTACCGCCAATTTTTGAACAAGCGGCCCAGGTGGTCGGGCGGGAGGCCCTGAACGAAATGCGCGGCATGCTCCGTCAGGTGGACGACCCCATCAACTTTATCATTCTTGCGGGTGGCGGCGCGCGTTTATATACCCCCATGGCTCAGGAGGTATATCCAGACAGTCAAATTTTAATGGCAGATCATCCAGAACTGGCGAATGCGCAAGGCTTCTGGCATTTGGGAGCACAAAGTTTTGTCTGATTTTGTACGGGTGGATGTGACTATCAGTACCAGGCAACCGGAATTACTGAAAGATATACAGGCCGTTTCCGAACCCCGGTTGCGTCCTGAGCGTTTGCGGTTTTTGGCGCAACTAGGTTTACTGCTCTTGCAGGGGCGCGGTTCCCTGGTGGCGGTTCAGGCCGGTCATCAGGAAGCCGATAACGGTAGTGAAAAGCCGGGCACGGGCGAAGCGGGCGCTGTATCTGATGCTGCCCAGGGTGCTACAGAGACGGACACCACCTCTGCCCAAAAAAGGGCGTTGAGTCCGGCGCGACGAAAGGCCATGGCGCAACTGGGGCAGTCTTTGGGTGAGCCGGCGCAAAAAAACGCAAAAACCGCGAAAGCCCCAAAAAATGCATCAACCTAAAAACAGATCAAGAGATCAATTTGATCCCACGGATATATTCGAGACTTGCAGGTTGCCAAGACTTCCTACGATAATTTTAGGCAAAATGAAAGTCCGACAAGCTGCTAGCGTATTGCACACGGATCACTGGAGAGGCTGGGGGATGTGAAAAAGATGAAAATACCATATAGTATTGACTGGTTATGTTGAGGATCGGAGAGACACTATGCGCCCATCGCTCGCGTTTGAACTTCGTCGCAATGCTGTGCGAGAAGCCGTAAGCCGCTTTCCCACAACAAATCCGCGTGTGTTTGGCTCAGCAATACGTGGTACCGATGAAGACGGCAGCGACCTCGATCTACTGGTCGATGCACTGCCAGGTGCAACGTTGTTCGATCTAGGCGGCTTACAATGTGAACTTGAGTATTTGCTTGGCGTCCACGTTGATCTGCTGACCCCCGCAGATTTGCCGCTGAAGTTCCGCGCCAAAGTGCTTGAGGAAGCGCGACCGGTATGAGCGAAAACCGACTTCCTGACTACCTCGATCATATAAAACAAGCGGCGACTGATGCTTGTAACTTTGTGGAAGGGTTGGGTAAAATCGATTTCATAAATGACAAGCGCACACAGCAAGCCGTTATTATGAATCTCATCATTATCGGTGAGGTCGCAACTAAAGTGATGGACATATACCCAGAGTTTGCGGAAGACCACTCAGAAATACCTTGGCGAAGTATGCGCGGAATGCGCAACCGCATCGCCCATGGTTACTTCGACATCAATCTCGACGTGGTTTGTGATACCGTACAGACGGCGCTGCCGGAACTGGCGGCACAAATATCCGGTGCTGTTCGCTGATAGTGAATTATCATGCTGGCCGCATGTTCCCAAAAGGCCCCTTTGCAGCGATAGCGGCCGTTCAAATTCTGGGTAACTTAGCTTAGAGTCGAAGTTGTAGGATGGATGTAACCGAGTAGATCCTAAAATGTTATGCGACAATGTCAGGTGTTATGCTGCAACTCCGATGCAGTCGAAGTTACATTAGCCCCTATTAATAAGGACAAAGATGACTCCATTAGAATTTGACGAACTTTTTCTCGACATAAAACTTCCGGCCGACGTAGATGCACGGCTGCGAAAAGTATTCGACCAGCCCGAAGGTGAAGTCGAAGCGTTGTGGGTTCACAGGTTGGTCACAACGTATCTTTATCGCCCAGAGCAAATCGCTATGCAACGACCAGCAGGGGCTGGCCGCAATGCTAGCAAGAGTACCGTAACGGCAGACATTGTGGTGTACCGAGACAAGAAAAGAAAAGAACCCTTCATCGTATTGGAAGTTAAACAAAAAGATTCACTAAAAACGGCAGATGACGCCCAAGCAGAGAGTTACGCGAGGAACCTTGGTGCGGATTATCACGTCGCATCAGACTGGATTACCACTCGATTCTATAAAACATCTAAGTATCTCTCCTCTTCAACTAAACTCGGGAATATTCCAAGTTGGGCAGAGGATAGCGATCGGAAAGAATATCTACAAAAAACTCACATTCTTCCGCCTTTCAAGGACGAGGAACATTTACGCAAAGTTGTAAAAAGATGTCATGATCGAATTTTCTTTAATTTAGGTCACGACCCAGCGAAATCCTTCGATGAATTAATGAAGGTGTTTTTTCTAAAAATGTATGACGAGCGAGTTACTCCAAATGTGTATAAGTTTTCCGCTCTTCCAGGTCAGAATCAAAAAAATATATCCGACCACATAAAAGCTTTTTTTAAAGAAGCGACTACTTCAACGAGATACAGCGATGTCTTTACAACGAGATTTACCAAACCTGGGCAGAATGTAACCCTTGATCTGGATGAAGAGACAATCGCCTACATTGTTGAGCAACTCCAAAACTTTAGTCTGGTTAATACAACTGCAACTCTTGAAGGTGTAGATATCAAAGGAACCGTGTTCGAAAACATGGTGGGTGATACTTTCCGTGGAGAACTAGGCGCTTACTTCACACCGCGTGAGCTCGTAACTTTCTGTGTTGATCTAATTAACCCATCGCCTGGTGAGCAAGTACTAGATCCCTCATGCGGCAGCGGTGGATTTCTAATAATGGTAATTAAACATGTGCGCGAGCGCATGTTACAAGAGAACCCGAACTTGTCTGAATCTGAATTACACGCAGCGATAAAAGACTACTCTGAAAATAATATATTCGGTGTAGATATTAATGAACGCATGGTTCGTGTCGCAAAAATGAACATGATTATGCATGGAGATGGACATTCTGGAATATACAACTCCCATGGTCTGAATATCGGAATATCGGATCGTCTTCCGATTAAAAATGCTTCGATAGATCTGGTATTTTCTAACCCTCCGTTTGCAGGTCGCGAATCAAATCCTATCTATCTTGCTCATTGCCAGTCTGCCCACACTTCTGAGGGTAGTGCTATCACGGTTCATAAAACCATCCCATTTGTGGAGATGATTATTGCAAGCCTAAAACCTGGCGGGCGAGCGGCACTTGTTTTGCCAAACAGTATCTTTAATTCTCCGTCAGAAACGTTCAAAAGGCTTCGCAACCGTATTTATAGAGAGACAGTAATTCTTGCTGCAATTGGGCTTCCCCATTGGGTTTTCTTTCATACCGGATGCGATGTTCAGGGAACTCTGCTGTTCATAAAAAAAGAGACTCCATCTAGCGATTATAATGTTTATATGGACGTTGCTGAAAATGTCGGCTATGACGCAAAAGGCACTAAGACAGCGAAGAATGATTTGCCAGAAATTCTCGTAAGATATAGAAAAAGGGAAAAGAAAAAGCTTGTCAGGTTCTCGTTGCTTAGGAGTGAGGATAGATTTGATCCGCTATTCTTTAATCAGACGGAGAGTACAAAGCTTTTCTCCAAAAAAACGGGGACTACTCTTGGAGATTTATGTGAGCCCAAGGGAGTAATCGTCTCGAAGAATAAAAAGAATTCGACAATATACCGTTATCTTGAGGTCAGCGGTGCCAACGCAACGACTGGTCTAATTGAGAAAATGAACAATTATCAAGCCCATGACCTTCCTAGTCGTGCAAAGTGGATCGTTAGGGAGGGCATGATTTTGTTACCCAACCATAGAAATAGCATTGCGGCACGACGATCTCCCGTTCTTGTTGACGAAGATCACGATGGTATAGTTGTAACAAGCCGCTTTATTCCTCTATTTTGCAAAGTGCCGGCTCACTATGTTTACTATCTCCTTAAACTGCCGCAACTTCAAGATAAATTGCTAACCACCGTAACGGGTGGTTCGTCAACAGAGATCAAGTGGGACGTGATTAAAAAAATATCTGTGCCTATTCCAAAGGATGGCGATTATGACTCCTTTGTTGCGGATGTGCTCGAACTAGAGAGCAGAATAGAAAACGCAAGAAATCAGGCCGCAGTTAATGAGACAAAGATGCTTGAGCTCTTTAATAATTTGTTTCTTGATTAGCACGATGATTCCGCTGAGCGGAGCCAGTGCTCAGGCCTTGGACCCGTGTTGATGGCGGCGCGAAGACTTCCGTTGTCTCGGTGTGCATCATCCCCCGTACATCCGGCGAATGGTGTCGGCAAAATAGCGAAACACCCAGATATTGGCAGGGAATTGCTGAATATTGACCTGACGGTACACGGATATCTTGTGGAGCAGGAAAAAGAAAAATGCGGCAAGCAAACTCATGGTAGCGGCACCCAAAGGCAAAGCCACGGACCATCGTCCGGTTATCATCGGTACCAGATTGGCGGCCCATGTGGCTAAGGGCAAAAAAAGAAAAATAGTCGTGATAATCGGAGGAAGCCGAAACAGGCTGGAAATCCTGGCGGCGGCATCCCCGTTTTCCCGAACTTTTTTCAAATAGGCATAAGGGCCACCAAATGGTTGGGTGAGTAACAGGACCAAGCGTTTTCGGAGGATGCGTTGCGAAATCCAAAAAAGGGGCGTTTTGTAGCAACCCAGCATTCGGGCGCGCATGTTGGTAGCCAGCGTTTGAATCCAGATCCAGCGTAAAATTTGGGCTACAGTGGCGACCAATATGGCAATGGGAAGCCAGCGCCAGGGAGTGGTACCCAACCAAAATAGGGACAGGTTAGCCGCAGAGGCCAGCAGTAGCATGCGAATCAGCCAGACATCCGCTTGCTGTACATGCCGCGCCAGATTGGGCGGCAGAATTTCCGTGCCGCTGTATATTCTGTGGAACAAC
>NZ_JBYCKP010000048.1:0-3241 GCF_057473445.1 Acidithiobacillus sp. TH-A36
CCTGGTGCACGCGATGGTGATGTCATCGTGCGTCCTGCAGTGCGCGGTTAGGAGAGATAAATATGCAAGTCCAAAGTCTGGAAATTGCCAGCGGCAAAAACAGTCCGGTTGAAATTGCTGACGGTGTTTTTGACGTTCCCTACAACGAAGCGCTGTTGCACCAGGTGGTTGTGGCGCAAATGGCTGGCATGCGGACTGCCACTGCGCACCAGAAGAATCGTTCAGCCGTCCGCGGTGGTGGCCGTAAACCCTGGAAGCAAAAGGGTACCGGTCGTGCGCGTGCTGGTACAACACGCAGCCCAATCTGGCGCGGTGGTGGTCGGGTGTTCCCTGCTGGTGGTGAAAACTACCATCAAAAAGTTAATAAAAAGATGTGGGCCGGGGCCATGCGTACAGTTCTGGCCGAATTGTTGCGTCAGGGTCGGTTGCAGATTATTCAACAGGAAGATTTTTCCGAAGCACGCAGTAAAATCGCGCGTGCATGGATTGATCAGGCCGGTGGTACGGATTTTCTGCTGGTCATGGGTGAAGTCCCAGTCAATTTATTCTTGAGCTTGCGGAATTTTCCGAAAGTTGGTATTGCCGGCTGGCAGGATATCGGTCCTGCAGATCTTCTCCAATATGGCCGCGTGCTGATGGATCAGGACGCAGTCATGAAATTAGGTGAGGTGTACGGATGAACGCAGAACGTAAATATCTGGTCCTTTTGGCCCCGGTCATCAGCGAAAAAAGCACCATGGTGCAGCAGAAGTCGAACCAGTTTGTATTCAAAGTGGCGCGCGACTCTACCAAACTTGAAATTAAGTCAGCTGTTGAAAAACTATTTGAAGTTCAGGTGTTGTCTGTTCAAACCTGCAATTACTTGGGCAAGGAAAAGCGTATGGGACGACACGTTGGCCGCCGCTCTTCCTGGAAAAAGGCTTATGTACGTCTGGCCGAAGGCAACAGCATTGACTACGGCGTGGCCTGAGGAAAGGATCTAAAAATGGCATTGATTAAAACTAAACCCACCTCCGCAGGTCGACGTTTTGTCGTTAAGAGCGTAGATACGCGTCTGCACAAAGGGGACCCGTATCCGAAGTTGGTGGAATCGCAATCACATAGTGGCGGCCGCAATAATCATGGGCGAATCACCCGACGTCACCAAGGTGGTGGGCACAAGTCACACTATCGTCTTATTGATTTTAAGCGCAATAAATTTGACGTTCCCGGTAAAGTGGAACGTATGGAGTACGATCCCAATCGTTCGGCGCATATAGCACTTGTTTGCTATGTTGATGGAGAACGTCGTTACATTCTGGCCACCAAAGGAATGAATGTCGGTGACGCCATTCTTTCGGCTGAGCAAACGCCGATCAAGCCCGGCAACTGTATGCCTCTGCGCGGTATCCCGGTAGGTTCGGTAGTGCACAATATTGAAATGCGTCCGGGCAAGGGTGGGCAGATTGCTCGTTCGGCAGGTGCATCAGCACAGCTCATGGCGCGTGATGGGGAATATGCCCAGTTACGTTTGCGCTCTGGCGAAGTCCGTCGAATTCATGTATCCTGCCGCGCTACCATTGGTGAGGTTGGTAACGAAGAACACGGATCTCAGCAATTGGGTAAGGCCGGTGCCACGCGTTGGCGTGGTGTTCGACCAACCGTACGTGGTGTGGTAATGAACCCGGTAGATCATCCCCATGGTGGTGGTGAAGGTCGTACTTCCGGTGGTCGGCACCCGGTTTCACCTTGGGGGCAACCGACCAAGGGTTATCGTACCCGTAAAAACAAGCGTACAAGCAATATGATTGTACGACGTCGTTCGCGTTAGTGGTTAAGGGGATTTGACGTGCCACGTTCCATTAAAAAAGGTCCGTTCATTGATGAACATCTGGACCGTAAAGTACAAAGTGCACAGGCGAGTAGTAGCCGGCGTCCGATCAAAACATGGTCGCGTCGTTCCACTATTACCCCTGATTTCATCGGTCTGACCATCAGTGTACACAATGGTCGTCAGCACATTCCTGTTGTGGTCAACGAGAACATGGTTGGCCATAAGCTCGGTGAATTTGCACTGACACGGACCTTCAAAGGTCACGTGGCTGACAAAAAAGCCAAGCGATAAAGGGGAATCAGATGAAATCATCAGCTGTACTTAAAGGACTTCAGATGTCTCCCCAAAAAGCGCGACTGGTTGCTGACCTGGTGCGCGGCAAACCGGTAGACAAGGCTTTGGAGATTTTACAGTTTACCAACAAGAAAGCGGCATTGCCCATTCGTAAATGTCTCGAATCAGCAATTGCTAATGCAGAAAACAATGAAGGTGCCGATGTGGACGCTCTTTTCGTCGAACAGATTCTGATTGACGGCGGTGCGGTACTGAAGCGCTTTGCGGCCCGGGCAAAAGGTCGGGGCTCACGGATCCTGAAACGGACCAGCCATATCACGATTGTGGTCGCAGAGAGTTAACTGAGGAAGCTATGGGACAAAAAACCAATCCAGTCGGACTGCGTCTGGGAATCATTAAGAATTGGAACTCCCGTTGGTACGGGAAGGGCGATTTCCAAGAAAAATTGCTGGAAGATATTAAAATTCGCCAGTTCATTCGCGAGCGACTTTCCGGTGGAGCTGTTTCCGATATTATTATCGAACGTCCTGCACGAAGTGCGCGTATCACAGTACATACTGCGCGCCCTGGTATCGTTATCGGTAAAAAGGGCGAAGATATCGAAAAGTTACGTCATGATGTGCAAAAGCGCATGGGCGTTCCGGTTCATATTAATGTGGAAGAAATTCGTAAGCCCGAGTTGGATGCGCAACTGGTTGCTGAAAGCGTCGCCCAACAGTTGGAACGCCGAATCATGTTTCGCCGGGCGATGAAAAGGGCTGTTACGAATGCCATGCGTTTTGGAGCGCTGGGTATGCGCATTAATTGTGCCGGCCGATTGGGTGGAGCAGAAATTGCTCGTACTGAATGGTATCGGGAAGGGCGGGTGCCTTTGCACACCCTGCGTGCCGATATTGATTACGGTTTTGCTGAGGCGAAAACCACCTACGGTATTATTGGCGTCAAGGTATGGATTTTTAAGGGCGAGATTCTGGAATGGAGCACGGTACAAAATACCGGTGCTCACCAGAAGTAACGGGAGCTTCAGATGCTGCAGCCTAAACGTACGAAATTTCGTAAACAACACAAGGGACGCAATCGCGGCATAGCGACGCGTGGGAGTAAGGTAAGCTTTGGTGAATTTGGTCTTAAAGC
>NZ_JBYCKP010000049.1:0-4668 GCF_057473445.1 Acidithiobacillus sp. TH-A36
AGATCGTCCAGCTCCAGTGGCATGCTTCACCCTGTGAAGATCTGGTGGAAAAAATGGGCATCAGCTGGGACAAGGCCAAAGCCGACTTCCAGGAATACCTCAAACAGGTCGAGCAGGGGAATGTGGAATACCTCTACAACCCCGAACTCGCCACTAACCAACATATCAACATGAAAGCGGGCGCTTAAGGAGAAAAATCAGTGAGTGCACAGGATACAGTATTAGTCGTAGGTGCCGGCCCAGCCGGTCTGTCAGCAGCTGCAACCATCGCTTCGATGGGCAAGAAAGCGGTCATTGTCGAGAAGGAAGATATTCTCGGCGGTGCCCCGATCATCTCCGGATATGCCAAACTGGTTCCCTCGGGTGAGTGGGCCAAGGACGCAATTGGTCGTATGGTCAGTCGGGTAGAAGGGGACGGCAATGTAGCCATTCACAAATCTACCAAAGTGACCACGGTTGAAGGGGAAGCCGGTAATTTTACGGCGACTCTGAGCAACGGTAACAAAGTCGAGGCCGGTTCTATAGTGTTGGGTACCGGTTTCACCCACTTTGACTCCATCAACAAGCCGGAATGGGGTTTTGGTACCTATGAAGACGTACTGACCACCACGCAGATGGAACAGATGGTTGGTACCGGTCAAATTACCTGTCCTTCGGATGGACGGGTGCCCGAGCGCGTAGCCATTCTACTCTGCGTAGGTTCCCGTGACCGTCAGATTGGTCGTGAATGGTGCTCCAAAATCTGCTGCACCGTTTCCACGAATCTGGCGATGGAAATCAAGGAGATTTCACCGAGCACCGACGTGTTCATTTACTACATGGACATTCGTACCTTCGGTCTTTACGAAGACAAGTTCTACTGGAAGAGTCAAGAAGAGTACAAGACCAAGTTCGTCAAGGCGCGTATTGCCGAAGTCACCAAATCACCGGACGGCCGTTTGCTGGTGAAGGGCGAAGATACCCTAGTCAAGCGTCCTATCGTGATTCCCATGGATATCGTGGTTCATGCTATCGGTATGGATCCCAATGCTCTAAATTCTGAAATTGCCAAGACTTTTGGTATTGGTCTCGAAAAACACGGCTTTATTGATCGTGCCGAGCAGTACACCAATAGCCAGGGAACGACGCGCAAGGGTATTTACGTGTGTGGCGCGGCTACCGGCCCGGAAGATATTGATACTTCGATTGCTCAAGGGCAGTCAGCTGGTTCACGAGCAGTAGCCGATCTCTTTGGACAGCAGAAAGTTGCCAGCTGATATCTACCAGGACAGGAACGAAGAACATATCGTTCCAGCCACGCTGCCCATTGAGCTCGACAAGGGCCTGCTCAATCGTTCTTTCTATGAACTGGAAGAAGCTTTTGAGGGACAACAGGGACTTGCCGATCTGGTGAGCAGCATGGCAGAAAAGACGGCAAGTTTTCGCCGTCTGCTACTGGAAGAACAGCAACCCCTGACCGAAACACAAATGGAACATCTCGTCGCACAGATGTTTACGGCACGGAGGAAAATATGGCCGCTCATTGAGGAACAAGGTGCGGCCAAGGTTGGGGAGTTGATGCGCGATCTGCTTACCGGACACGGTGATCTGACGCAGCGCATGGCAAGATTCGAAGAAGCCTTGCCAGCTACCGGAAAAGTCAAACGTGTCATCAGGGATGTGGCTGCTGAAGTCCTGCACTTCAGTGACCCCGAGCGGTATCCTCTGATGACCCGCTGGGTCTGGGATCAAGGAACTACTTCCGGAGCCATTCGTGAGTTTATACGTGGTGGTGATTACCTCACGGATTTCCCTTTTGGCGAGAGTCCCGAAATGTTTGAGGGGCTGCGTCAGTGGATGCGTGAAACACTGCTGGAGTTGGGCGTATATCGTGATGTTCCCTACATGGTGGACATCATTCTCGCTCATCAGTATTCACAGTATGTGCGGGCAATGGCGGAAGGTTTTTTGCGTTCGGACTTTGGCGGTCAGACCGACTTTACGGAGCAGATTCGTAAGTTGCTGGGTGTTGAAGTGCAGCGGCGGATGGGCGGGTCTCGCATCAAAAGAGACGACATTCATTGATGAATTAGGGTTTAGGAGCAGCTATGGCTATTCATGAAAAAACACTGATCGATCCAGATCGGATTTTACAGCACGACCATCTGGTAGTGGACGGAGTGGATGTTTCAGGGTCCTGGAACACGATGATCACTCCCCGTACGCTCACCGACTATGAAGAAAATTTCGAAAAAATCATTCAGAGCTACAGCGGTGGCGAGAATGTGCATCGTTGTTGGCAGTGCGGTTCCTGCACCAACTCCTGCACCATGTATGCACAGAACGTGGACTTCAATCCCCGTTACTGGATTTATCTGATTCGTCTGGGCCTGAAGGCCGAGTTGATGAAAGATAAGGACATCATCTGGCAGTGCGTGTCCTGTAACAAGTGCACCAACATCTGCCCCAAGGACGTGCGTCCTGAAGGCGTCATGAAAGCCACCGCACACTGGATGGAAGATAATGGGCTGACCCCCAAGACCCTTTCCACCCACTTTGACGAAGAATTCACCCATCAGTGTATTGAGTTTGGTCGTATTGAAGATACCGAAGTCATGATGGGTTTTTACAAGCGTTCCAACCAACCTCTGGTGCAGGCCTGGATTGTTGAGTTCGGAAAGCGGCTGTCCAAGGGGTTACCTTTGGGGCAGTTGGCGAAAATGGGTATGAATGTTGTTTTCCGACCGAAAACCAAGTCCTGGGGCAAGACCGGAGAAGTACTCGCAGAATATGTGAAAGCACAGAAGGAGGCTGCTCATCATGGCTAAGGTTGCATATTATCCGGGTTGCGCGCTGGAAGGTTCCGGCGGCCCCTACGACAAGTCCACGCGCGTTCTGGTCAAGGAACTTGGCCTGCAGATGGAAAACCTCGAAGACTACAACTGCTGTGGTGCCATGGAAGTGAAGAATATTCACCCCATGCTGCAGACTTACATGTCCGCACGCAATCTGGCCATTGCCAGCAAATTGCAGGGTTGTGATACGGTGATGGCCCCTTGCAACGGTTGTTACCGCAATCTGAAGCAGACGGAATATGAATGTGCCACTTCCGAAGAAACCATGAAGACGGTACAGGATCTGGCGGATAAATCCGGTGATCCGGTTTATGACGGGGATGTGCGGACCTTGCATGCGCTTGAGTGGTTCATGGAAGAAGTCGGTCCTGATGGCATCAAGAGCAAGGTCAAAAAAAGTCTGAACGGTCTGAAAATTGCCAATTATTATGGCTGTATGTACACCCGTCCCCGGCAGATCTTCCCGGAAAAAGACCAGGGTCCCGGCTCTGAATCCAGCTATGCACCGCATTTTATGGACGACCTGCTCAATGCAGCGGGTGCCGTAGCCGTCGATTTTCCCTTGAAAACCGCATGTTGTGGTGGTGCGCATACCCTTTCTGACTCGGATACCTCCACGCAGTTGGTGTTGAATATCCTCCAGGCAGCCGAAGACGCCGGTGCTGAAGTTATTGCGACGGAATGTCCGACCTGTCACTCCGGTCTGGAAATGCACCAGGTACGTGCGGAGACGGAATTCGGTATCAAATCCAACGTCAAGGTCATCTACTTCACCCAGTTGTTAGGCTTGGCTATGGGCCTGTCTGCACGCAAGGTCGGTATCCCCGATAATGTCAGCGATTCCATGGACCTGCTTGCGGCCAAAGGTATCGTATAACAAGGTTGGGAAGCGCCCCGTAAAGGGGCGCTTTTTTTTACCTGCCGCTGTCGACAGGGGGAGGCTATGGAATGTAACGGATGCGAATTTCGCGCCGAATTATATTATGATCAGGAGTGTCAGATCTGGGTGCGTCGCGAAGGTGACGGAACGCTGACGGTGGGCATGACGGATATTTCTCAGTCTATTGCAGGTAAAATTTTGCACGTGCGGGTGCGCCGTCCGGGCACACGCAGGCCCGTAGGCAAGCCCGTGGCAACCATTGAAAGTGGCAAGTGGGCGGGACCTGTTCCTAATGTATTTGATTGCGTGATCGATCTGGCCAACGAAGATGTGCTGGAAGATCCCAATCTGCTGAATATTGAGCCTTACGAAGCATGGATTGCCCGGGTTCGCCCGGTGGCATCCGTGGACGTAGCGTTAAAAAAACTGTCTACTGGGGATGCGGCATTTGAATTGTATCGGCAGCGCTGTCTGCGCGACGACATCCATTGTGAACGGGGTATGCGATGAGTGATCATTATTTAAACGATGACGGTGAAAAGTCGGTGGTTATTGTGATGACCAGTGGACCAAGTACCGCCCATCGTTGTGCTACGCCTTTTTATCTGGGGTCGTTGTTGTCTTCCATGGACGCAGAGGTTAAGATTTTTTGCACCATGGAAGCAGTAAAACTCATGAAAACAGGTGTTGCAGAAAATTTGGCAGCGATGGAAGGTGGAAAACGGATTATTGATTTTATCCGTGATGCCAAAAACGCCGGGGCGCAACTGTATGTATGCAGACCGGCACTGCCTGGATATGAGATTGAAGCGGACAACCTGATTGATGAAGTGGATGAAGTAGCTTCAGCAGGTGACCTTGCTGATTTGATTTTGTCTGTTGACCGGCTATTGTTTTTTTAATTTAAAACCCGAAGGAGAAAATGATGGGAACTGTACGTGGCTGTGAAATCCC
>NZ_JBYCKP010000050.1:0-9520 GCF_057473445.1 Acidithiobacillus sp. TH-A36
AAACAAAAGTCGCTGCAAAGCACCCACGGCAACTGCCGTTTTTAGGTTTATTCAGCCAGCCTTACTGGCTGCTATTTCTCGAATGATTTTTTTCCTCAACAGGGCTGCGCGGTCAAGTTTTGCTGGTTTCCTGTGGTAATGCCCCATGACCGAAACGATGTCCCCATAGTGTAACAGGGCGTAAACCTTGCGTGCGTTTTGGTAGGGTTCTTCCACGCAACCGGCACTTTGAGGCCATCCATAGCCTTTGCGGGGATAAAAGTGAATGGCGCGGCCATCGTAAAAGTAGTTTACGAAATGCACATTGGGCGCGGTATAGTGTTGCCAGCGGACATGATATCCATGATAAATACTTCGGTCTGAGGCAGGGAGTAAATGGTATTGCTGGGGGCTGACCGCAATAGGGAATTTACCAGTCATGGTGGTTTTGGCAAGGCGCTGATAAATTGGCCAGCTACCATCCGGGGTGGAGTGCATGACCCCGGTGTTGACGACTGTCCGGTAAATCCATTGTCCTTTTCCCTGGGGATCGGGTGGCACCTGCCAGATCTGCAAGTGCTCCGGGTGCGTGCTCTTGTCTACCTTAATCCATTGAAACGGAAAACGATTTTTTGGGATTGGCGCGCGCAGGGACGAGAGGACTTCCGGAGTAACCCGCCCGCGTGAAATGCCTCGGCGATTGAGCAAATGATCTGCGCGTTCAAACTGTATCAGGCCGCTACGAAAAGCGGGATTATAGGGAGAATAACCCCAGTTGTTGGAAATTTTTTGCAGGGCCCGGGGCACGGGAATATTCCATGCGGCGACTGTATGCAGGCCCCCATAACGACCCATATACGTGCCATAAACCAGGTGTACGTATCCAGTAAGGGCGAGAATTTGCCAGACTTGTTGCCAATCTTGCGGGTTTTGTGTGCTGGTACTGGTACTGGTACTGGTACTGGAATCAAAAGTGTTGGCGAAGGCTGAAGCATTTGCTGTTAATGCGCCTGTTACGCAGGCTGCAGTTAGAATGGCTCCTATTTTTGCAGAAAGAAACCGGGAACGTGATTTTTGATGGTGATGGCGTAGTTTCATACGGATATTCGACACGTCTGGATGATTTTAGTTCTCTGGCTCAGGCTCATGCATGGTATTTTTGATGATTTTTAATAATTTTTGGCAACGATTGATTTCGGCATCCATAATGGCAATTTGATCGTCCACTTCTGTGCGTGTACAAATATTTATGGATTGCAGCACTTCGGCACATTGCTCTTCGACAATGTCCAGCCGTGTTTCCAGTATATTCAGAACATCAAGCAGTGTGGGATGATGATCTTTTTCGGATTTCCCACGGGTTCTTAAGGGCTTATGTTGAAACCGTTTAATCAAAATATGCTCGTATCATGATAAATGAACCAGACCAATATCCTGTCTGCCAAGCACCAGTTTTTTGACCGAAGAAAAGTAGTGTTTGTAACGCATGATCTCGACAGAGAGCTCAAAACATTGGTCTGCTATGGTTTCGACATTTTCCGACGGCATGGATTTGCGGACTTCGCCGAGGCGGTCTGCAAGCCGTCCATAACGGGACTCGATATTTTCAATAATATCCAGCGCCGTACTTAAAGAGTTTTCATCATATATCGTAGACATTTTTTACCCCGTTTTAAAAAAGGCGATGTTCTGTTTCAGAAAATATTCAGAACATCGCCCATACGCTTTTAGTGCGCTCCGTAGGCCATCTTTTTACTGAAGCGGCCACGGAATACCCAAATCTGATACCAGTTGTACATGATCATGATGGGGAAGAAGCCCGTCATGAACAGGGTGAATACGGCAATGGAATCTGCCGGATTGGCCGCCTGCACAATGGTCCAGGTATTAGGCACCACGTAGGGGAAAATGGTCGCCCACATGGCCGCCCACAACAGGGCCACCACGCCAATACCCCACATCATCGCGCTGAAGTCCTTACGTACGGAGTGATTGGTGGAGGACTTGAAGGCGAAAATGAGCACGATAATGAACCAGATCAACCAGATCCACCAATCCGAACCGGTCCACTTGGCAGCCGCCCAGGGGAAGATGGCATAAGACCAGATCAGCGTCACCACAATGGCGGCCAATGCCAGCAAAGAAACGATGTTTGTCCAGGCGCGGGCCCGTTCATGAATGGAATCACCGGGAATGAAGCGGGCACATAAATACAGCCCCCCGGCAAGACTGGCGGCGATAACGGCACCAACCCCCGTCCAGATGGAGAAAGGCGTCAAAAAGTCGAGGATCCCTCCCGAAAAATGCATGACAGGAGTGGTGTAATCCTGGGCAAAAACGCCATGGGCGGCGAGGCCAGACTGCATGGCCAATCCCGATTTCATGGGAAAACCCTGGAGGGTAGCACCCAATGAAACACCGGCAAAAAAGGTCGCAA
Organism: Acidithiobacillus sp. TH-A36; assembly: GCF_057473445.1. Taxonomy (NCBI): domain Bacteria; kingdom Pseudomonadati; phylum Pseudomonadota; class Acidithiobacillia; order Acidithiobacillales; family Acidithiobacillaceae; genus Acidithiobacillus; species Acidithiobacillus sp. TH-A36. Next base: position 2,417 of record NZ_JBYCKP010000050.1, read on the forward strand.
ATAAACTGCCGACAGCAAACGCCCAACCCCAGAACCGTTTGCTTTTCTTGGCATGAATGTGAAATTCGAAGGCCACTGCCCGGGCAATAATGCCCCAGAGCGCAAACATCAGTGGAATCATCAGATAATTGAAAGCCGAACCGTAAACCAGTGGAAAGGCGCCGAAAAGCACGCCACCTGCCACGACCAGCCAGCTTTCATTACCGTCCCACATGCCGGCCATGGAGGCCATAATGGCGCCGCGTTCTTCTTCGTCCTTGGAAAACACAGCGAAAATGCCAGCGCCCAGGTCCGTACCGTCCGTGGCGATGTACAGGAAAAAAGCGAGTGAAAGGAGCAGCCACCACCAGGTCGTCAATGTCCCGGCGATGCGTCCTATTGATAAAAGATCCATAAATGACTCCAGTAGCTTGTGCGGGGAGCTCTGCTCCCCGTCATGATTTTGAAAACGTCAGAGAGCGCTGATCAGCGATCCGAACGCAACATGGGCTTGCTGGCGAAGGTCGGCGTCACATGACCGCCACCGGCTTTAACATCTGCAGCATCCGCATGATCATGATCAAACAGCGTGCTGGAGTCTGGAATTCCATCCACCCCTTTCTTGATGACGCGCGTAAAGAAGTACCAGGAACCTGCCCACACGGTGAGTTCGAAAATGATGTAACCCACCCACCAGATGATTTCCATGGCGACAGGCATATGGCTGGTTCCCTGATAGGTCCGCATCAGGCCGTTAACCACCCAGGGTTGCCGTCCCACTTCACGGGTCCACCAACCACACCAGATGGCCAGGTAAGGCAGGAATGCAGAGAACACCAGAGCCCGCAGAAACCAGGGGCGCTTACGCAATTCTGTAGCATTGAGCTTGCCACGCAGGCGCAACCAGTTACCCCAGATGGCGATAAAGAAGAGGAAGAAGCCGATGGCTACCATGACCCGGAAAGAGTAGAAAGGTACCCAGACATCGGGGCGATCTTTGGCCGGGAAGCTGTCCATACCCGTAACCTTACCATTCAGGGTATGGGTTTCGAGCAGGCTCAGTACATGCGGAATGGTAATCGCAAACACATTACCGTCATTTTTGGCGTTGGGAATGGCAATCAGATGCCAGCCGGTATTCACTTTGCCATCGGGCAAATAGGTGTGATAGTGGCCTTCCATAGCCGCCAATGAAGTCGGCTGGGTATGGGCGACTACACGACCAATACTGTCACCAATGAAAATCTGCAAAGGCGTAACAATGATCAAGGCCAACAGTGCTGGTTTAAGCAGCTTGGTGAAAAGGTCAGCGTTACGGTTTTTCAAAATGAAAAATCCGCTGAGTCCAACCAGTACAAATAATGCCAATTCCACAGTGGCCACCCACATGTGAGGAAAGCCCCACTGGAAATTGTCATTGAGAATGGCATTCCACCAGTTGGTCACCTGGAACAGTCCATCTTTCAGGACAACGCCATCAGGCGTCTGCATCCAGGAGTTGGCTACCAGAATCCACATGGCCGACAAGGAAGAAGACAACCCGACGTTGAAAGTGGCAAACAAATGCATGCCCTTGCTGATCTTGCCCCAGCCAAACACCATCAGGCCGATGAAACCGGCCTCATACATAAAGGCGGTAATGGTTTCAAAGCCAAGGATGTTGCCGAAGAAGGGGCCGACGGCCTGAGAGAAAGGACCATAAAGAATACCAAAGGCCATTTCCATGGTGACGCCGGTGGCGACACCTGCGCCAAAATTGATGATGAAGATTTTTTCTACAAAGCGGTTGAGTTTGTACCAACGCTCATTGCCAGTACGTAGCCAGGCGACTTCCATGATGAAGAGCAGCCAGGACATGCCGATCGTCATAGGCGTCCAGAGAATGTGCATGGAAGTAATCCAGGCAAAATCCAGACGGCTGAGCAAGATCGGGAGAGAGTTTTCGATGATCATAACTTCCACCCCATAAATTTTGTGAATAAGACAAACTTTGTTGCACCGACACTCTTGCAAGGCTTATGCCAATATTACTAATTACTGTAATGCTTTGAATTCTGTTCGACTGGTCGGATGTTTGCATCATTTGCGGTTGATATGCACCGCCATAAAGTGGTTTAAAACCACCAGTGGTGAAAATTAAATACAACAAAAAAGTGTTATTATTTTTTTATATTATCTATTTCGTTTATCAGGAGGCGCTGATAAATGGCTTTCCACAGAATCAGGCAGCGCATGTGTTATATTCTGTGTTTTGAATGGTCCGGAAACAGGTGCGTTGACATGATGCATGTCACTGAAGAAAAGCAGCATCGGGATTTTGCTACAGAGGTGTTGAGCGCGCTGTTAGCCACAGACCCAAACGAAAAAGTGACACAGGTTCGGGCACTGCACTGTACGGGTGCAGTGCAGGTGGTACTGTTGCCTTGTCCCGGTATCCCGGGGCGACCTGCCCGTCCTGAGCTGGTCGCGCCCAAAAAACTACCCAGACGCCGGGCGCTGGGCACCCAGGCCGGTCGTTTTGCCCTGCTCCATGCCCTGGCTCATATTGAATTTAATGCCATTAACCTGGCTTTGGATGCGCTTTGCCGTTTTGTCGGTCTGCCCGTAGCCTATTACCAGGACTGGCTGCAGGTTGCCCAGGAAGAGGCGGAACATTTTGTTCTGCTGCGCGGGCTGCTCCAGGCTATGGGTGGTGATTATGGTGATTTACCTGCCCATGATGGTCTCTGGGAAATGGCTATGGATACAGCGACTGATCCTCTGGAGCGTATGGCGCTGGTACCGCGTGTTCTCGAGGCGCGAGGTCTGGATGTGACTCCGGCTATCCGCGAGCGATTGCAGGAGGCAGGAGATTGCGCCGCCGCCGCTGTGCTGGAACGTATTGAAAGCGATGAGCGTGGTCATGTAGCCATTGGGAGTCGCTGGTTCCGTTATTTGTGCAAACAACGTGGATTGGATGCAGAACAGGCTTTTCGCCAGTTGCTGCAGGAACGCTACCGGGGCCGTATTCAGGGGCCGTTGGCCCTGGAAGCGCGGCGCGCCGGAGGTTTTTCCGAACAGGAGTTGCTGTGGTTACAAGAATGTGTCGTCCAGAATCAGCGCCCGGTGATGGGTTCTGCGGCGGAGGAGAAATCGGCGCATGTCTGAATCGGCCACCACCCGTATTCTGGGTATTGAAAGCTCCTGTGATGAGACCGGCCTGGCTGTGTATGACACCCTCCAGGGTTTGCTGGGTGAAGTCCTGTTCAGCCAGATTGATCTGCATGCGCCTTACGGCGGGGTGGTTCCAGAGCTGGCCTCCCGGGATCATGTGCGCCGGCTACCGCTGCTGCTGGAACAACTCATGCTGCAAACCGGGGGGCAACGCCCCGATGCCGTAGCCGTCACGGCGGGGCCGGGATTGATTGGCGCCTTGCTGGTGGGCGTGAATTTTGCCCGGGCGCTGGCCTTTGCCTGGGATATTCCGGTTATTCCCGTTCATCATCTGGAAGGGCACCTGCTTGCCCCCCTGCTCAATGGCGTGGTGCCCTTTCCTGCGGTGGCTTTATTGGTTTCCGGTGGGCATACCATGCTCATTGAAGTACGGGGGCTGGGTGATTATGTTTTGCTGGGTGAAACCCTGGATGACGCAGCTGGTGAAGCTTTCGATAAAGCCGCTAAAATGCTGGGACTAGGTTATCCAGGAGGGCCGGCTCTGGCAGCTCTGGCGGAAGGTGGTGACCCCGAGGCATTTCGTTTGCCAAGACCTCTTTTGGATCGTCCTGGCATGGACTTCAGCTTCAGCGGGTTGAAAACAGCCTTTCGTCTGGCCTCCATGAAAGTCCCTGAAGAGGATATGACCCAGAGAAAAAATCTGGCTGCCAGTTTTCAGCAGGCGGTGGTCGACACCCTGTTTCGGAAATGCCAGCGCGCCTTGCAACACACCGGTCTGAAGCGTTTGATTGTGGCGGGCGGTGTGGGAGCCAATCGTGCCTTGCGCAGTGCTTTGCAAACCCTGGCTGCAGAGGGCGTAGAATTATGTATCGCCGATTTGGCCCATTGTACGGATAATGCCGCAATGATTGCCCTGGCTGGCGCCCTGCATCCCGAAATGGCCCAGTCTGCCAGTGCCGATTTCCCGGTAAGGGCGCGTTGGTCGCTGGTCAAGGAGGAAGCATGACGGGTGAATCTTTTTCTCTGGATACAGAAGTAGAAGAACGGGCTGCCGTCGATCCGGATTTTCAGCAAGGTCTGGACTGGCAGCAGACCGGTCATCCCGAAGAAGCGGCAGAAGCCTTCAGGCGTTCATTGGACGCGGATCCTGGCAGCGCATTGATCTGGACGTTTTATGCCTGGGCACTGGCGGCATCGGGGGACAGTCATGGCGCAATTGCCGCCTGCCGACGGGCCATCGCCTGTGACGCCGAGTGGGGACAGGCCTGGAATGATCTTGGCGAATACCTCATGGATACCGGACGGGAAAATGAAGCCCTTTTTGTGATTCGGCGGGCGCTGAAATCCCGGCATTTTGATGCGCCGCATCTGGCGCAAATGAATCTGGCGCGCTATTACCTGCATCAGGGCAGCATGCGCCGTGCCCTGGCCGCTGCTCAGGAAGCGCAGCATTTGGCGCCTGGATTTCGTCCTGCCGAAAAGCTGGCGCAATGGATAGACGAACGCATGCAGGAATGGAATATCCGCGATTAGGATTTTTTGAAGGGCGTTTCGCGGCCATCGAGCAGGCGCTGAATATTACTGCGATGCCGCCAGAGGATCAGGATGACCAGCACGATAATCAGGGCATGCAGGCTGCTGCTGGCAGACAAAGCAAAAACAAGGGGTATCGCGCTGGTGGCGGCCAGCAGCGCGGCGAGGGAGGACACCCGCATGACGGCAAAAACCACTATCCATACACCCAGCACCGATAATCCCAGTAACGGCATCAGCGCCAGCAGGGTACCCATGGCCGTAGCCACTCCCTTACCCCCCCGAAATCCAAAATAAACGGGATACAAATGGCCGAGAAAAGTCGCCAGTGCGACGGCGGCCAGGATCCAGCCTTCCGCACCCAGCCATCGGGCGACCACAATGGGAATGACGCCTTTGATCAGATCGCCGCAAAGCGTCAGGGCTGCGGCCTTTTTGCCGCCGATGCGCAGAATGTTGGTTGCCCCCGGATTCCCGGATCCGGATTGCCGGGGATCACCCAGGCCCATGGCGCGACCTACCAGAATGGCGGTCGCGACAGAGCCGATCAGGTAGGCACCCACAATGAAAACAATATCAATAATGACAGACATGCAGTGCGTTGGCCCGGAAAAGCGCTATTATAGGCCCAGACGCGACGCCTTGTCGCATTTTTCGGGATGCCTATGGATATTCTTTTTGTGCGGGAGCTGAAAGTAGATACCCGCATCGGTATTTATGACTGGGAACGGCAGGTCAAGCAGACCGTTTTGATTGATCTGGAAATTGCCGCCGACACCCATGCTGCCGCCCAATCGGACAAGGTGGAGCAAACCATCAATTATCAGACGGTCTGTCAACGCCTGGTCAGTCACATCAGTGCTTCTGAAGTGGAGCTGGTGGAAACACTGGCCGAGCAGATTGCCGATATTATCCGGGGTGAATTCGCTGCACGTTGGGTACAGGTGACGGTGCACAAACCGGCGGCGGTGCGGGGCACCCGTGATGTAGGGGTACGCATAGAAAGGGGCAAGGATTAACCCAGACTAAAACAGTCTGCGTAGAGGTCGTGGTCGTCCGCCCTGGTGATCTGCACGGCCAGGCGGTCACCGACCTTGAGGCCGCCGGCATTACTCAGGTGGACCACACCGTCTATTTCCGGCGCATCGCTGACCGAGCGGGCTATGGCCCGGCCCCCGCGTTCCAGGGCATCTACCAGCACCTCACGACGCTGACCCACATGGCGCTGGAGCCGTGCACGGCTGATGCCTTCCTGCACCCGCATGAATTCGCCGCGACGTTCTTCCCTGACTGCTTCCGGAACGGCACCGGGCAAGGCGTTGGCGGGTGCGCCTTCGACCGGAGAGTAGGCAAAACAGCCCACCCGGTCCAGTTCGGCAACGCGCAGAAAATCCAGCAGTTCTGAAAATTCGGCTTCGGTTTCACCGGGAAAACCGACAATAAAAGTGCTGCGGATGGTCAAATCGGGCACCTGTTGCCGCCAATGGGCAATGCGCTCCAGCGTTTTTTCGGCAGCAGCAGGGCGGCGCATGGCCTTGAGAATCCGGGGACTACCATGCTGCAGGGGCGCATCCAGATAAGGCAGGATTTTTCCCTCTGCCATGAGCGGCAGCAATTCATCAATATGGGGGTAGGGGTATACATAGTGCAAACGCACCCAGACACCCAACTCTCCCAGTGCCGCACAAAGATCGGTGATCCGGGTTTTGATGGGGCGCCCATCGTGAAAGGCCGTGCGATATTTGCGGTCGACGCCGTAAGCTCCGGTGTCCTGGGAAATCACCAGCAATTCCTGGACGCCTCCAGAAACCAGGGCTTCGGCTTCCCGCAAAATATCACCGGGTTCGCGACTGACCAGTTTGCCACGCATGCTGGGAATAATGCAGAAACTGCAGGACTGATTGCAGCCTTCGGAAATTTTCAGGTAAGCGTAGTGCGCCGGAGTCAGGCGCAGACCCTGGGGAGGAACCAGATCGGTATAGGGGTCATGGAGGGGCGGTAGCGCGCTGTGAATGGCCTCCAGTACCGCGCCAGACTGCTGTGGACCCGTAACGGCCAGCACCCTGGGGTGCACATTGCGGATAAAGTCCCCGTTATCCTTGGCCCCCAGACAACCGGTGACGACCACCTTGCCATTTTCATCGAGGGCTTCGCCAATGGCTTCCAGCGATTCTGTCACCGCTGCGTCAATAAAACCGCAGGTGTTGACTACCACCACATCGGCGTCGGCGTAATCGCCTACCAGCAGGTAGCCCTCAGCCCGCAACTGGGTAAGGATACGCTCGCTGTCCACGGTGGCTTTGGGGCAGCCCAGGCTGACGAAGCCGACTTTCGGGGTTTTGCCGGGATGCTTATTCAAAAGGTGTTACTCACGCTGACCACTCCGGGGACGGCGCCGACAATGCGTTCCACCACCTGTTTGAGATCTATGACCGCGTT
>NZ_JBYCKP010000051.1:0-5457 GCF_057473445.1 Acidithiobacillus sp. TH-A36
CTCTGCACTGTTTTGACTTCGCTGGCGGGAGCAGGCACAGCCTCTGCGGAAAGTCTTGCCTGGATGGCCACTTATCCTTATGGGCAGGCCCCCAACCAAAAACTCATTGCAGCAGGCCTCGCTCCGGCGTCCTATGAGCAGGCAGCGGCGACCCTGCCCAGTCGCACTTCCAGCCAATCTGCCATTACCAAAAGTCATAGCATAGCGCCGCAGTCACCATCCGTGCCTCCCTGGTGGAATCAGCCTCTGGAACAGGAACTGCAATCTTCGCCGCACGCGCTGCTGCCTTCTCCAGAAAATGGTTCTTCCCCTTCCGCCAAAAAGCCCTGGCCCTGGTATGACACACCACTCGGCGTACTGGGCATTGGCGTTGTGGCAACCGGCGTTATATTTGCGTTTGATCATGGCATCAATCAATACGCAGAAACCCATATCAGCTACAACGTCCGTAAGCATATCGCCCTGAATTTTGCGGATGTCATTACCGACAGCGCCGCTATATTCGCCGGAACCACCTGGTTTCAAAGCCCCTGGGCCAGCGCCAAGCTGGTGCACACTTCCAGTGTTGCCTTAACCGCAGCAGCAGCCACCACCGTAGAAGTTTTTGCGCTGAAATATGCATTTGGCAGAACCAGACCCAGTGGCCCCAATAGCAATTCCATGAGCTTTCATCCCTTCAGCTCACGGTACACGCTCTTCGACACCAGTTTTATTTTCCGTGGCGGCACCGGCAACACCGCTTCCTTCCCCTCCGGCCACACCGCCATCGCCTTCGCGCTCATTACGCCCTACGCACAAAACTACCATCTTCCCTGGCTGTACAGTCTGCCAGTTCTTGTAGGGATCAGCCGCATTATTGCGGTCAATGGTCACTGGGCCTCAGATGTTGTTGCCGGTGGCTTTGTCGGCTGGCTGACGGCAGACCTGACCAACCGACTGTTTCCAGACAGTAATTACGGCTTCATGCTGTTTGGCGATGGCGTAGGATTTTATGGCAAATTTTAACGGGAACCACTTGTGAAAATACTGAATAAACAATGGGTAAAAGTACCACTGATGATCGCCATGACCAGCGCCATCCTCTCCGGTTGCGCCATCATGACCGATGGACCCAACGCCAGTCCTTACCAGCGAGCCCCGCAAAAGCTCCCCTCTGCCGTACTGTCCCAGCACGAAGACCATCTTTCCCGTGCCGCCATGGAGCGTTTGCTGCACCAAAACATCACCTACCATCTGGGCGCAGGTGATGTGGTATCCGTCTCGGTGTATCTCCATCCCGAACTGTCCATTCCCGCGCCCATAAGCAGTTCCACAGGGCTGGCAGGGGCCATTGTTACCAATGATGGCAATATCCAGCTTCCCCTGCTGGGCGTCGTGCATGTGGCCGGCATGACCACCAAACAGCTGCAGGCCCATCTCAGCCATCTTTATGCCCATTACATCATTGACCCCAAGGTCAGCGTACAGCTGCAGGTTGCGCACAGTATCCGCTATTACCTGTTGGGTGAATTCATCAAACCCGGCCTGGTTTATTCCGACCGACCGCTCAACTTGCTGGAGGCCATGGCGTTGGGCGGTTCGATCAACCTGACTGATGCCGACTTGCGCAGTGCCTATGTGGTACAAAATGGTCAGAAACTGCCCATCAACTTCCATAAACTGATTCTGGCTGGCGATCTGCAGCAAAATATCCCTCTGAAAACCGGGGATACCGTCGTCATCCCCAGTATCAGTACCATGCGGGTTTATGTGTTCGGCGCGGTCAACAAACCCGGTCCGGTACCTTTTCCCAATGGTCGCCTGAGTCTGTTACAGGCCATTTCTGACGCGGGCATGAATACCAACAGCCTGACTACTGCACGCCTCAGTGAAGTACGCGTCATTCGCTCCGAAGGCGCCACCGGACAATTTTACGTCATCAATGCAAGACGCATCCTGGAAGGCAAAGCCGCGCCTTTCTGGCTCAAATCCGGAGATATTGTTTTCGTCCCGCAAACGGCGGTCAGCAGCTGGAATCAGACCATTCAATTATTGCTGCCCTCGTTACAGGCTGTTGGCGATATCCTGAATCCCTTTGTGTCCATCAAATACTTGCAGCAATAGGAAAATATTTGTGACGGATCATACCTCAGCACAGCAACCAGCGCGCAGCAGCGCAAACCTTGAAGCCATGCGGGGCGGAATGATGCCCAGCCAGGCGGCAGAAGGCAGCGATGAAATCGAGCTTGGCCCACTCTTTCAGGCGATCCGAGCGGGCTGGCGCCTGCCCGTCTATCTGGGTGGTGTCGCCGCCTTTCTGGCGATTGTCTTTGTCCTGTTTGCCAAACCGGTTTTTGAAGCCAGCGGCTCCCTGTATCTGGGAAGTGCAGAAAAAAGCCAATCGGTCTCTTCCAGCGCACTCAGCGGATTCTCGTTACTCTCCGGGCTCATGCAAGGCTCCAGCATGGCCACTCAGGTCAACATTGTGCGCAGCCGGGATTTTGTTGAAGAGGCGATTCTCGACAGCGGGCTCAATGCTCAGGTATGGCCGGACGGAGCAGCCACAAACCAGCGTTTCTGGAACTGGCTGCTGGGCGGTCGCTCCCTGTCCATCTACGCAACGCCCGCCAACGGACTCCATGCCTCGCTGGCTGATGTCACCAGCCCCGCACTGAACAAGCAAAAACTCGACGTTCTTTTTTCTGCAAACGGCCATTACCAGATACTGAAAGACAAGCAAGTGGTACTGCAGGGTCAGCTTGGGCAAGATGCCATTGGCCCCGGAATCCGTCTGAAACTGCAGGCGATCCGCCCCCACTACACCCCTCCCGCCCATACCTTATACCATTTACGCATACAGACTCCGCGCGCGGTTTATGATGCCATGACCAAAAGCGGCGCGCTGGGCGTCAATCAGTTAGGCGGCGGCTCCGGAAGCAGTGCGGAAACCACCTATATTGTTAACGTGCATTACCAGAATACCGATCCTTTTGCTGCCCGGCAGTTTGTCCAGACACTCATGCAAACCTATCTGGACAAAACCCACGCCTGGGCTACCGGACAGGCCGGTGCCAGCTATGATTATCTCAGCACCCAAATGCACAAAATCCGCACTGCGCTTTCGGCAGCCGATGCCAGCCTTGCGCACTATCAGGCACATACGGGTGTCATTGCGGTTTCTGCCGGCGCACAGGCCATGATCAAACAGGAGGCCGACTACGAAACGCAACGTGCCCAAATAGAGCTGCAACTGCACACCCTGCAGCAATTGCGCCAACAACTCTCTGCACCGCAGGCATCCATCAACCCATACATTCTCAACAGCATTGACAACCCGGTCCTGAATCAGCTGAGCGGACGTCTGGCCGCCGCGCAGACCAAGCTCACTTCGCTGGAAAAAATCTACACCCCGGCAGCACCGCAAGTCATTCAGGTTCTTGCAGAAATCCACTCCATCCAGTCGGCCATTCACAACCTCATCGACAATCAGACTCAAACCGCACAGCAGCAATTACAGTCTCTGGACGCACTGCTCAGCCAATATCAAACCAAAATGGGCAAATACCCCAAGGCCGAACTGAAAGTGATCTCCCTCACCCGCTCCAGCGAGGTTTTGGGCAAGTTGTATATGTTCCTGCTTCAAAAACAGGAAGAAGCCGCCATTCACAAGGCCAGTACCATTACCCGCAACCGGATACTGGATACCGCCCTGGTACACAACCTCCCCGTCTCGCCCAAAGGCAAAAAAACCGTCATTCTGTTTGGCTTACTGGGTGCCTTTCTGGGGATGGCGCTGGTACTGGGAAGATTTCTTTTGCTGACCAGCTTCCGCTCCGATGAAGAAATACAGCATCTTTATCCGTTTCTGCCGGTATACGGTTTTCTGCCCGCCGATCACAATACCTCCAATGCATCGAAGCAATTTGAGCTGCCCGATGCGCGTTCGGGATTTGGTGAGGCAGTGCGTCTGCTGCGGAGTAATGTTTATCTGGCCGCCGGACAAAGCGCCGGACAAATCCTGATGATTGCCTCAGCCACGCCCAAGGACGGGAAAAGTACCGTCGCCTATCAACTGGGTGCGACCATCGCCCAGGACGGTAAAAAAGTGCTGGTTATAGATGCCGACTTACGCAAGCCGCATATCCACGAAATGTTCCGCATCGCCCAGACACCGGGTATTGTCGAGGTTTTGTCCGGTCAGCATTCCTGGCAGGAAGCCGTACGCCCCATTCAGGCACTCCATATGGACCTGATCACTGCAGGCAATACGCCGCCAAACCCCAGCGAATATCTGGGCAGGCAGCGCTTTGCCGAGATATTGCAGGAAATACGCCAGTCCTATGATTACATTCTGCTGGATACCCCACCTTTTCCCATGGTGGGCGATGCCCTGCTTTTGGGCAGTCAGGCAGACCGTATCCTCACGGTTGCCCGCGTACATGCCACGCCGCGCAAAGCCTTCAAAGAGCACCTGCAAGGGCTGATCAACCTCGAAAAGCCCTTAGGCGTCATTATCAATGGGGTGCGCGTCAATGCCAGCTATGGTTATGGATACGGATACCACTACGGCGAAACCCGCCCTGAAAAACGCTGGCAGAAAAAACTGCGTAGCTGGCTCCGGAGGTTATGGGGTTGAATATGTCATATCTCTGGTCGGGGCGCTTTGCGCGGCAAGGCCCGGAAACCGCGCCGGAGACTGCTCCTCGCTGGGACTTTCATTGCCACCTTCTGCCCGGTGTGGACGATGGACTCCGTACGCTGGAAGAAACCCGTCAAGCCATCTCCGGCCTGCAACAGTTGGGGTATGGCGGCGCGGTGCTGACACCGCATATTTACCCCGGTGCCTACGACAACCACCCCCAAGGATTGCGCAACGCCTTTGCAGAACTCCAGCAACAGTTATCAGGAGATTTTATCCTGCATCTGGCCGCCGAGTATTTTGCCGATGAGAGCATGCTGACAGCCATTACGGAGCAGAATCTGCTTTATTTACCACTGGGAGAACAGAAAGTGGTTCTGGTGGAATTCCCGGTCCTCATGCCCGGCCCTGTTGGCACGGACATACTCATCGAATTACAGCGCGCCGGTTATCAGCCAGTCCTGGCGCATGTTGAACGATACCGTTACGTCCAGCAGCAACCCGCTGTCTGGCTGGAAAAAATCCAGCATACAGGCGCCTGGTTGCAATGCGACATCGGCAGCCTGGTCGGTCAATATGGACCCCATCCACAAACCCTGGCACGTCACCTGCTGGCACAAAACCTGCCCACACTCTGGGGCACCGATCTACACCGGGTAGAACAACTGGAACGCTATATGCGCCCCGGCCTGAGCACGCTCACCAAACGCGGTGTACCCGTCAATTCGGCGGTTGCCCCATTGAGCGCAGCAAACAGCCATTGACGGCAAAAATCTTTAAGACTTCTAATGCCGACCCGCTTGCCGGTGTATGGACATTAACCAGGTAACGGCTGGCGT
>NZ_JBYCKP010000052.1:0-5050 GCF_057473445.1 Acidithiobacillus sp. TH-A36
TCATGCCGAAAGCCGGCAAAATCACGAAATACACTTCCGGGTGACCCCAGATCCAGAACAGGTTGGTATAGAGCATCAAATTACCGCCCATACCGGCCGTGAAGAAATGCGCACCCAGATACCGATCTGCGGCAACCAGACCCAGCGCCACCTGCAATGCCGGGAAAGAAGTCAGGGCAATGACGTTGGCCGACAGTGAGGCCCACACAAAAATCGGCAACTTGCCCCAGCTCATGCCGGGCGCCCGCATTTTGATGATTGTGGCGAGAATGTTGATACCACCCAGGGTCGTACCCAAAGCCACCAACTGCAGGGTCCAGATCCAGTAATCCACACCCACGCCCGGGCTGTACTGCATTTCAAAAATCGGCGCGTATTCAAACCAGCCGTTGTGAGCAAAATCCCCCACAAACAGGGAAATCATGATTAAGGCCGCAGCCGCAGCCGTAATCCATAAACCCAGGGCATTCAGGTAGGGGTAGGCCATATCCCGCGCACCGATTTGAATGGGCACGATGATATTCATGAAACCTACCAGCAAGGGAGTTGCTGCCAGCAAAATCATGATCAGACCGTGGGCACTGTAAACCTGACCAAAGTGAAAGGGGGTCAGATAACCATGCAGGGATCCGAACACCCCGGAAGAATGCGGACCCACTGCCCAGACCTGCTGGGTACGAATCATCAAACCATCGATGAAGCCCCGGAACAGCATCACCAGACCGATGATGATGTACATGACACCGAGCTTCTTATGATCAACCGTAGTCAACCATTCTTTCCAGAGATAAGTCCATTTACCGTAGTAGGTAATCAGACCAAGGACGATAATGGCTCCGATGACCACCGCCACAAACAGCGGTGCCAGAATCGGATTAGCATAGGGAATCTGCGACCAGGCGAGACGCCCCAGAAGAGGGCTCCAGCCCCCAGGTAAATCTACGAGCATGTGATGATCCTCCGATTAATCGCGATGTTCAGCGGCTTGCTTTTTCATGTAGTCGACCATGTTTTCCGTCATCATCGGCGGGAGTGGCCAGGTTTTTCCACGCATCACTTCAGTCATGACATGATCAAAAAGTCCCTGTTCGACTGAAGAGAAGTAAACCACGTGGTGATTGACATTGATGTAGGGCTGGGCAAAACGGTTAAAGCTGGCGTAGGTCATAGTGCCAGGGGCCTGCTGTACTTTTTGTACCCATTGCGAAAAGTCGGCCTTATCGACCATTTTGGTTTTAAAGGTCATCCAGGAAGTACCCGCGCCGGCAAAGTCGGAAGCAATACCCTGGTATTCACCTGCATGATTACTTAACAAAGCATTTTTGGTGCGCATACCGGGCATTACGTCAATCATGCCGACCAGCTGGGGAATGAAAAAGGTTGTGGTCACGGCACTGGAGGTCAGGCGGAAGAAAACCGGGGTGTGCACCGGCAAGACCAACTCGTTGGCTACGGCCATGTGATATTGCGGATAGACAAATAACCATTGCCAGTCAGTGGCAATGACATCCACTTCCACCGGGTCCCCATTGGGCTTCATATGGTGGGTGATTACCGTCGGGTTATAAGGATTGATTTCGAAAGTCCCTTTTACGGCGAAGTAGGACAGAAATCCGACGGCAATAATGGGAATACCCCAGACAAACACTTCAATGGTGTTGGAATGAGACCAGTGCGGATCATACTTGCCCCGGTTCTTGCCTTTCTGGTAACGCCACATGAACCAGACCACCAGCAAGGCCGTCAGTCCGACAATCGCACCCATGATCACCACATCCACGATCATGTAAAACAGGTTGGTTTTGGCCATGATACCCTTGGGATCAAATATCCAGTAAGGGTTATGTGCGCATCCACCCAGCAGCAAAATGGGAGCCAACGCCGCAGCGCGCCATCCCTTTTTCAGCCAGTTCCTCCACTTAATATCCATTATGTATTTCTCCCTGGCGGACAACAGATGATCCGCAATAAAACAAGATAGCGGTTACTATCCAATCAGCTTTTGATGAAAACAATACAAACTTATACTTTTTATGCTAATTTGAATCTCGGGTGTAAAAGTAGTGCAGAGAAGCCTGCAAATCAATAGAACATCCCCACAAATATTTTTGGGTTAATAAAAGTCTCATTAGTGCTATGAATATATTTAATTTTTTATTACGAATATAATAATACTCTTATTTTGTTATATTACAAAAAATCAATAATAATCAGTTTGTTATTGTGAAAATTAAAATTAAAAAACATTACTTCAATGTTTAATGTTGTATTTTTCCGCTTATAATTTCTTCTCTTGTATTGATATAGATTTTGAATAGATCAACAAGGAAATATTAAAAATAATATATTATTGTATTTTTATTTATATTTTAAATAACCTGATTTACGGTCGTATATTATAAAAATACAAGATTAACCTTACATATGTTTTTATTGTTTCAGCAGGCTTTTGTGTTACACTTTTCTCATGAAACAGCAGCCCTATATTCTATTTCTGCTCAGTAGCGCCCGGGTTTTGCAACTCCGGGATGGCACCGGCATACCCACTGGCTTCTGGGCTGAAGAATTGGTCGTTCCGTGGAATTTACTGAAAAAATCTGGCTGGACTTTGGCTATTGGTACGCTAGACGGCAGTATCCCCATAGTAGATCCGGAAAGTCTGGATCCTGCCAATCTCAACCATGACTCGCAAAAAGCCAGCGAACTGGCGAAGCAGATCACCTGCATACCCGAACTGGAGCATCCTGTCTCCCTGCAAGGTACGCAGGCCGGGCAGCTGGATCTTATGCAGGGATTATTTATTCCGGGCGGGAATGGTCCTCTAATGGATTTGGCAAAGTCTGCCGATGTTGCACGCCTTCTCCAGCATTGTCGTGATCATCACAAGGTATTGGCGACCTTATGCCACGGGAGCGCTGCCTTATTGGCGACTGCGCACGATCAAAGCGAACCGCCCTTTTCCGGAAACCGGATCACCTGTTTCAGTGCAGATGAAGAAGCCGCTACTGCACTGGCCGGCCGCTGGCCTTATACTCTGGAGGAGCACTTGAGAAATGCCGGATTCCTCGTTAGTGTCGGGGAATCCTGGCAAAGCCATGTGGTCGATGATGCGCAAATTCTGAGTGGTCAGAATCCAGCCTCGGCAGCAGCACTGACGGAAGCTTTTATACAACGATTACTTTTTCAGACCAACAAGGAAAAACAGCAATGAATGCAGATGCTCTCAAAAAAATGGCGGCCGAAGCCGCCCTCTCCTACATCCAGCCCGGGATGGTGGTCGGCGTAGGTACAGGCTCGACCACCAACTTTTTCATTGACGCTCTGGGTGCTGCAAAAATTCATGTAGATGGCTATGTCGCCTCCAGCATTGCCACCGAAAATCGCCTGAAAGCCCAGGGCTTGAATGTGCTGGACCTCAACAGCACCGGTGACATTCCCGTTTATGTAGACGGTGCCGATGAGGCTGATCCGCATTTCCGGCTGATTAAAGGCGGCGGCGCGGCACTGACCCGGGAAAAAATTGTGGCCAGCGCCGCCAGACTGTTCGTCTGCATCGCCGACGCCAGCAAAGACAAACCCATGCTCGGCAAATTTCCCCTACCCGTGGAAGTCATCCCCTTTGCCCGCAGCTTTGTCGCCCGACAACTGGTCAAGCTGGGTGGGACCCCTACCCTACGCAATGGCGTGACCACCGATAATGGCAATGTCATCATTGATGTCACCGGTCTGGATTTTTCTGATCCTGTGAAAATGGAGGCCACCATCAATCTGATTCCGGGCGTGCTGGACAACGGCATTTTCGCCCACCGGCGCGCCGATGTGATGCTCTTCGGTAGCGAAAACGGCGTCATTGAGAAAAAGGCCTGAGCTCTGCTCAAAAGAGAAATGCATATGGAAGGTGAAATAGACCATCGCAGTACCCGGCGGGATTTTACCCACGGGGAGTTGCATCGACACGAACTGGACAGCAATCCCTTCCAGCAATTGGCAACATGGCTAGCTGCAGCAACAGAGGCGGGCAATTTTGACGCAACCGCCATGGTGCTGGCTACGGCTGATGCTGACGGGCATCCTGATGCGCGCTATGTTCTGCTCAAGCATTTTGATGAACAGGGACTCTGCTGGTATAGCGACCAGCGCAGCCAGAAGGGTCAGGAACTGGCCGCCAACCCGCATGCAGCACTGGTATTCTACTGGCCGGAAAATGATCGTCAGGTGCGCATCAACGGCCCTGTAGAACTGCTGGATGCTGCAGCGGCCGAAAGCTATTTTCAACAACGCCCGAGCCGCAGCCGTTATTCTGCTTCGGCGTCCATCCAGAGTCAGGTCATCGCCAGTCGTGCTGATCTGGAAGCGCGTGTTGCCGAATTACAGCAGCGCTATCCCGAGGACAACGTCCCACGCAACCCGGCATGGAGAGGGTACCGGCTGATTCCCGAGCGTTTTGAATTCTGGCAGGGCCGTCGTGATCGCCTGCATGACCGATTTGTCTATCGGCATCTTGATGACGCCAGTCATGCCTGGTTGATTGAACGACTCATGCCCTGAGCCGTCATGGCTCAAAACACTTCAATACGCGCCTCGTAATCCACCAGAATCATGCGATAAATATCGTTGCCAAGCTGCACATGGGCAGATTGCGGTGCCCCGATACGAATGCTGTTGCCTCCCGCCATGCTCAAACCGGAAGGGCCGAAATGTTCCTGTTCGATCAGGTCATCCAGTAGCGCCTGCAACTCCTGCCTGGGAACCTGACAGGTATTGTCAATGATCTTGCAGGGCTTGCCCCGTTTAGTTTTCCCTTCGATGATAACGGCATCGGCACGAATGGGCTGCAAGCCCTCATCTTCTATCGCTGCATCCTGAATCATATTGATGAAATCTCCTTAAATACCATCCCGAAATAACCAGGGCGCTGATTGTCGACGGGCTGCCTCATAAGCGCGAATAGCCCCTTCATGCTTCAGGGTCAATTGAATATCATCCAGACCATTCAATAACTTGTGTTTGTGTCCGGCATCCATGGGGAAACAATAGCGACTATCTCCCA
>NZ_JBYCKP010000053.1:0-1810 GCF_057473445.1 Acidithiobacillus sp. TH-A36
GGATTCCGCCTCTCAGGGTTGTTCCGGAAGCAGAACGACAGCCCAAAAGCCACGAACTGGATGCCATTGCCGCGCAGATGGGTGTGGTGATTGTCCATGCAACCCAGGACCGCGCTTATTATCGTTCTGACCTGGATCGCATTCATCTTCCCATGCGGGAGCAGTTTCCAGACCAGCACGGATATGATGCGACCAAAGCGCATGAACTCGCCCATGCCACTGGACAGTCATCCCGGCTGGACCGGGACTCTCTGAAAACCTATGCAAAGCTGGAATCGCGCGCCGCCGAAGAAGTGACGGCTGAGATTGGTGCCTATCTGACATCCCTGCATCTGGGCATTCCGTATATGGGCGACAGTCCAGACATGACTGAGGAGCAGCATGCGGCCTATGTTGCGTCCTGGGGCAAAAATCTGACCCGGGATGAGCGGCGTCTGGCGGTTGATAATGGCCTGAAAGCCGCCGTGTATCTGGAGAAGCAGCTGGAACTTGCCAGACAACAGGGACTGCTGCAGGAGCAGGATATCGAAAAGAGTACCACTGTTCATGGTCATGAAATCCCTGCCGCAGCCATGAGTGTCGATACTGAAAACACGCACTGTGGATTCCTTGCGGACGAACTGATGCTGAACATGCCGGTTTACCTGGATCGACCACTGGAAACCGGCATGGAAAAAACGCCTGCCCTGGTGGTAGGAATCAACCGTGCTGGCAATGTTCGCGTCCGCACCATTTTGACTCCAGAGCAGATATCCCGCAGGGATGATGGGATTGAAGTGTTTCGCATCACGGATGATGCGGACCCGGACAAAGTTTTGGAAGTCGGGAAGGAATATGCCCGTCATGAAAGCGAACTGACCGAACGCACCGAAACAGTAGATCGCCTTGATCGTTCGTCCTTGCTGAAAGCCCCTGTCCCGCCCGCACAGGCGGCAGAAACATCTATCGTCAGACTTCGGCAGCTCTATGGTTTCGGCTCAGACAGGGCGCAGGGAAGTGGGCGTGACACACTGGAAACAGCCCCGGGAATGATGAAATCCATGCAGTCATCATCGGAGCGGGAAAACACGGATGATGGTCTGGAAATCGGTTTCTGAAGGACTGGAATAATCCCGGAATATCCATGAATACAGGAGGTTGACATGGCTACACCTGCGGAAGAACTTCACCAGGAAAATCCGGCCGAAGAATCCGGAATCAGCAAAGCGCAGAGAAAAACACTGCTGGATGCATTCCGCCAGGAGCGGGATACGGTACTTGATGCGCACCTTCAGACAATGGACAAGCTGGGGTCCCAGCACCTGCAGCAGCGCAAGGATCTGACGAAATCACTGGAAGATCAGCGGGAAGCATGGGAAAAGGCAAATGAAAAACTGCCCGCCAAAGCCCGGGAGTCAGCCTGGGCCATGGAGGTGGCCAGGCAGAAGGAAATGCTGGGAAAACAGCATCAGGCAGAACTGGAAACAGTGATCGCCAATGCGAATATTCCAGCCTGGCAGGATTACCTGAAGGACAAATCTCGCAGTGGTGACGTCACCGCCCAGGCACTGCTTGCTGAAATTGCGGATTTGCAGGCTAAAGGCCAGGGTGCGGGCCTGGAAGGTCCGGCGGAAGTAGCTCCCAAACCGCTGGTTCTGGAAGGTTTGACCAGCAAAATCGAAAAAGACGGCACCGCCGTACATTATCTGCGGCAAAATCAGGAAGTATTTACTGATCGGGGCAAGCGGATCGAGATGCTGGACAGTGGTGACCGTGAGATTGAAGCGGCCTTGCGGCTTGCCGCTGCCAAGTTCCGGGAAGGTACACCGCT
>NZ_JBYCKP010000054.1:0-1441 GCF_057473445.1 Acidithiobacillus sp. TH-A36
CTGCATAGAAACAGCCAGATAATCTCTTTACGTCTTTTCAAAAACCTTTTTTTTGAGCGTTTTCTTTGCCTTTATTTCCTTCATCCATCAGAAAAACGGGTTTTTCGATCTGCCCTTTATTCAGATTTCCCCGCAAAACGGGGTTCCCTGTATCCTCGGAGGTCCAGTTGGCCAGATCCAGCGCGACTAAGGGGCCGTCTACCGGCACATAGCGATGCTGCCGCCGGGTTTTCTGAACCTGCTGTCGAATGATTTCTGCCGCTTCCGGAGAATCCACCCTTTCGCGCCGTTCGCGGGTGGGTTTCTGACCGATTCTGCCCCAACAGCGGAGCAGCTCCCATTGTCCCCAGAGATCCTGCTGCAGACAGAGCCGGTAATAACGAGAGACTGGGGGATTAGCATCGGGTTGAACCTTCTGCCAGGTCACACACCACCAGTGGGACAGATCATAAACCAGATCGCTATCTGAATCGGACGTATCCATGACCCATTCTCCTCCAGCGATCGGCATGTTCTATAAAAATCGTAAGCCCTACCGGAACAATATTCACGGGCAATAAGGAAACCCTCCCCCCTACCGGGCACCCTCCTCCGCCTCCCTACAGGCCCGGGCAATCTCCACGGAGGTACCGGGGTTTTGCTGCAGATAAGCAAGAATCCGCACCATGTCCTGTGCCGCCAGAGGATGGCGGGCTTGCGGGGTCCGCGCGTTCATTCTGACAACAGCCGCGCCCGTTGCATCAGTTCCCGGATCAATCCCCGCAGGATGGCATTTTCAACGGGAAGGTTTCGTCCCTTGCGATAGGCGATAGCGATTTGTTCCAGTAAGGCGGTATCGGACAACTGGGTTTCATCACCCCTTCCCCCCCAGACCAACGCATAATCTCTTTCCCGCTTATCTCTTTGTCGTTCAGCCGGGCTTTTGCCCATTTTTAAGAAACTCCCTCAAAGCGGTTACAGTCACGAAAGCATAAATCGTGACTGTAACGACTACAAGAGGAACCGCCCCAATGATGAATCGATAACCGATCAAAAAGCCGACAAAGAATCCTGTTGTAAAGGCCCAGAAGCCGCCCCAGAACCGACGTAAATCCTATTCCGGTACATTTCCATCATTCAACCACCAAAAACGCGTCCTGCGCCAAATTTACCCGCTTTTTGGAGAACTAGAGGGGGAGCCGCTGCCATAGGCAGTGGGGGACGCAGTCCCCATAGGGGGTCGACCCGGCAAGCCGAAGGCGCGGACAGGGGGACCAGCAGGGTCCCCGCCGGGTTAGGGTTGCGCCCGGCGCCGCAGGCGGCAAGTGGGCGCCCATTAAAAATTAGGGGGATGCCGGGAGGGACACGCAGTCGGACGCGAAGCGTCCAGAGGCGTGGGTTCGAGTCGGCGGGGGCGAAGCCCCCAAGAGACGGCGGCGGAGCTTGCGGAGCCACGGATAAA
>NZ_JBYCKP010000055.1:0-1529 GCF_057473445.1 Acidithiobacillus sp. TH-A36
GCACGGATTCGCCACGATGCCTTTTTGTGGCGCGTGCCGCGTCCCCTGCAACGGGCCGTCGATGCATACGCCTGGAACAAACACAATCCGTTCATTCGGGGCGCGGTCATCCAGTTCGAAAGACAGAACGGGATTCTTGGACCGGGCGGGGTATCCGAAGGTCATCTACACAAAGCGGTTATTCGTGCCCTTTTTTCCAAGGATGCGAAAAAGAATGCCTGGGATTACGAGTGGGTCTATGTGACAAAAGCCGATGGCACACCGATTCCTGAATCCCTGCATGTCTGGGAGCGCGGTGTGCATTTTGTGCCGGCATCATGGTGCGATGAGCTTAAGGGTTTCGCCGTACGCAATGGCTGGATCTGGGGCACTGTCGTGAACACCGGCGTTCTAGGCTCCACCCCAAACGGGACCTGGCCGATTTATCAACGTTTACCAAAGACCACCATGCGCGGGGCTTTTCCCGTACCTATTTCCTGGGCCGCCTATCGGACCCTGGCAGGAAAACAGGTGCCGCAATGGGCAGGCTCATCGCTTATGCAGTCTGCACGAGGCGTGGTCAATGGTCACCCGGTACGCTGGCAGCCTTATGATGACCCAGGCATTTTGTGGGTCAATTATTTCGATGCTGGACGCGGGATCCACTATTATCCCAGAGCGTCTTATGGCTTCCCGCAAAGTGCCGGTTGTGTGGAGCAGCCTTATAACAGCGCGCCCATTACTTACAAAATTTTGCACTACGGCGTGCCTGTTACCATTAGTAGACAATCCTTCCATTTTAATTGACTGAACGGAGAAAAGCGGTTGCGTTTGCAGCCATAAAAAATCGAATGAGTCTCGGCTGAAAGGTAAAAAAATGATACGAACACTTTCTCTGGCCGCAGTTATAGCGTCCATGTTTAGCTTTCCGGGTGCATCTCCTGCAGTGGACTTCGCCAAACACGCGCAACAGGCCATCCCGATCAAAACGGTAACGTCCAAAAAGAATCGGAATTCCGCACTGTTATTGAAAAGGCGTGTAAAGAAACTCGCTGGCCCCTATGCGGCGTTGGTCCGTCATGCGGCAAAGAATGCGCATATTTCGCCGGTGCTGGTCGCCGCCGTTGTCTATGTGGAAAACGGCGGCAATTTCCAGGGTTCGGCAACCCGTGTATCCAGCGCCGGAGCCATTGGCGTCATGCAGCTGGAGCCGGTTACGGCCTGGGATGTCTTGCGGGTCAATCCCTGGCAGGCACCATCCAATATTGAGGGTGGTGCCCGTTTTCTTTCCATGCTGATACAACGCTTCGATGGTAATCGACGTTTGGCGCTCATGGCCTACAACGCAGGGCCGACCCTGATTGCGAATGGTGGCAGACCCGCTATGGCCGTTCGGTATGCGAACGAAGTTCTACAGCTTACGCGAGAGTTTTCTTTATGAACCAGATTCCGTCCAATATCGCTGCTGTTTACTCCCAAACGGGAACGCTCTTTGTTGTGCGGCCGCACACGTCTTATCTGGATGGCCCGGCGGTGGCCCGTTGGCTCAC
>NZ_JBYCKP010000056.1:0-2192 GCF_057473445.1 Acidithiobacillus sp. TH-A36
CGCCAGAGAGGCAACTCCCAGCAGGAACAGATGGGCGAAATCATGGATCAGTTTTCGCAAAGCCTGCGGGGTGTGGAAGTCATTAAAAGTCAGGGGGGTGAACCTTTTGAGGCCAGACGTTTTGGACACCAGGCCCGGCACTATTTCGAATTGATGATGCAGATCGCCCGGATTCAGAAAGCCACGGTGCCGGTCATGGAAATGATCGCCGCCCTTGGGATTGCCGCCATTATCTACCTGGGCGGCAGCCAGGTCGTTAATGGCAACATGAGCACCGGTGCCTTTTTCAGCTTTTTTACGGCCCTGGGGCTGATTTATGAACCCCTGCGACAACTCTCTTCCGCCAATAATCAATTGCAGCAAGGATTGTCAGCCGCAGACCGGCTTTTTGCCTGGCTGGATCAACCTTCGGAACAGGCTGTCATTACCACTGAACCGCGTCCCTGGGGGACCTGGCAATGTCACAATCTGCGCCTGCAACTGGGCCAGGAATCCATTCTTCAGGGACTGGATATTTGCATTCCACCGCTCACCACCACCGCCTTTGTGGGCCCCAGTGGCAGCGGAAAAACCAGCCTGATACGGGTGATTCTGGGCCTGCTTCCGGCCAGCAGTGGCCGTATTACCGTTGCCGGTATGGATAAAAATCAGATCCCTGCGGGAGACTATCGGAGTTATTTCAGCTTTGTAGCGCAAGAACCGGTTTTGTTCAGTGGCAGCGCCCTCAGCAATATTGCTTACGGTGAAGACACTCCCGATCCTCATCGCGCCGAAATTGCTGCCCGGCAGGCGCATGCCTGGGATTTTCTGGCCCTGAGTGGCGGACTGGACAGTCCCATCCAGGGGAATGGCGCGAATTTTTCCGGAGGTCAGCGTCAGCGTCTGGCCATTGCCCGCGCACTGTATCTGGATCGCCCCGTGCTGGTACTGGATGAAGCGACCAGCAATCTCGACAGCGAAAGCGAAGAACGCATTGCTGAAACTCTCGCAGAATTGCACGGCAAAAAAACCATCCTCATTGTCGCCCATCGACCCCGCACCACCCGTCTGGCTGATCAGGTCATTCGGCTGGAACGAGGAAAAGTGATTTCCTGAATTAATTCAGTCTGAAATTCGTAGTGAGGGTAAATGCTGGCTGGACAGCTGCCGGCAACCTGCCGGTCACACGGAGGCTCGTCATTCCTGTGCTGCCGATACATCCAGCTTGCGGGCGGCCAGCGCCTCATCCAGTCGACCAACTGGCAAATGATGGGGAGCTTCCCGCAGCAATTCCGGCTGCTCCAGCGCTTCCTGGCGAATCTGCACCATGACCGCGACAAAGCGATCCAGCGTTGCCTTGCTTTCGGTTTCGGTCGGCTCTATGAGCAAACATTCGGGCACCAATTGTGGAAAATAAATAGTCGGAGCATGAATACCAAAGTCCAGCAGCCGTTTTGCCACATCCAGCGCGCGAATGCCTGTGGCTTTGTGCAAGTCACTCACTGACAGGATAAATTCATGACTGGCACGACGTTCCGGGAAAGCCGCCTGATAACCCAGGCGCTGCAGTTCTTTAAGCAGGTAGTTGGCATTGAGGGCAGCATAGGCGGATACCCGCCCTACACCGCTACGGCCCAGTCGCCGAAGATAAGCATGGGCACGCAGCAATACGCCGATATTTCCACCATGTGCACTTAAATGACCAATACTTTGTGGAAGGTCTTCAGCACGCATCCAGCGCAAGGCCCCATGCGGCTCTTTCAAAACCGTGGGCAGTGGCAAAAAGGGCTTGAGGCGTTCCTGCACAGCCACAGCACCGGCCCCCGGTCCACCCCCACCATGGGGAGTGGCAAAGGTTTTGTGCAGGTTCAGATGCATCACATCAAAACCCATCTGACCGGGCTGAACTCGGCCAAGAATGGCATTGAGATTGGCACCATCATAGTAAAGTAGGCCCCCGGCGGCATGCACATGCTGGGCAATTTCTGCAATACGTCTTTCAAAAACCCCCAAAGTCGAGGGATTAGTGAGCATGATTCCCGCGACATCCGGACCCAGGTGAGCATCCAAGGCGGCCATATCCAGATCACCATCGGGCAGGTTGGGGATTTCGATAACCTCAAATCCGGCCATTTGCGCACTGGCTGGATTGGTACCATGGGCCGCCGTAGGAATCAGCATCTTGTTGCGCCCGGTATCTCCCCGCGCCAGAT
>NZ_JBYCKP010000057.1:0-9476 GCF_057473445.1 Acidithiobacillus sp. TH-A36
TAACCAAAAATAGGAAATCCCCCGGCTCTGCCGGGGTGACAGTAGATGTTTGACATATAGGGGAGTCCATCGGAGAACCGACGTTGTGAGCCGCCAAGCACACGATGAAGGAGAAACCGATGGACGAAGGATTGAGCCTAAGGCACAGCAAGTGGGAGTGCAAATATCACATAGTATTTATTCCGAAGTGCCGACGTAGGGTGTTGTACGGTCAGTTACGGAATGATCTTGGGGAGGTATTTCGGGCTTTGGCCCGGCATAAGGAAAGCCGGATAGAAGAAGGGCATCTGATGGTAGACCATGTTCATATGCTGATTTCGATACCGCCGAAGTACGCAGTATCCAGTGTGGTGGGTTACATCAAGGGCAAGAGCGCGATCCATATAGCGCGGACTTACGGTGAACGGAAGCGTAATTTCGTGGGCCAGCATTTTTGGGCGCGTGGGTATTTTGTATCGACGGTGGGTAGAGATGAGGCGATGATTCGAGATTATATTCGCCATCAGGAAAAAGAGGATGAACGAGTAGATCAGTTGAACATATGGAGTTGATCCGGGCCACCCAGTGGTGGCGCCAAAACTGAGGGGCCGCGTTAGCGTCCCCGTTTTAAGCCGCTTTGAGCGGCTCACGAACTAAAGCTCCCGCTTTGCCGGGAGATATTTACTTGGCTGTCAGGGTCATCAGAATATCGGCGTACCAAGTGCAATTAAGGCCCAGCGATTCATCTACCTCGACATCTCTCCCTCCCATATCAATACGTGCTGAGTGCACCCCCAGCAGTTTCCACGGTAAATTCTGGTCCCTGTTCGCAGAGCGCAAGACCACTGGGGCGCCACTGCTGCCCCGATGTGTCCGGGCATCCGTTAGAAAATACCCCTGACCCTGAAAACGTAAACCGAAAGAAGAGGCAATAACGGCTTGCCGTACTACCGGTAAATGGTGCAGCGTATCATGGAACCCCAGCGGAAAGCCCACAACCAATAAAAAACTGCCCACTTCAATTTCTTGGAACGCACTCTGCAAATGTGCGGGTGTAAAACACTGGATCACCACGGACTCCGGTAAGTCGTTACGATTGATTTCAATCACTGCTACATCAATTTCACCGCCGCTATCTTTACCCTGACGCCATAGACTCTTACCATCATGGTATAGATCAATAGATAATGCGGTTGCACAGGTCAAATTTTCAGCATCGGTATGCAGTTCAATCTCAATGCGGTTGGGGAAATGTTTGCTGGGCTTATCAGTCAATACGTGCCGACTGGTTACAAAAAAAAGGTGCTCGCCCCGGGCGAAAAAAAAACCACTGGCGCGCGTGAGTAGACGCGTATTATCAAACGTCGACACGCGAACCGTGGTTAAGAGCAATGGTTCAATCATGGGAATCCTTAGTGCCAGTCATCCGTCGACAGGGCGGAGGGTACCCTCTGCGGCAAGACAAGAGAACCATTGGCATCGGCAATGGCCTCAATACTTATCCATGGTGGGGAAGATACCACCTCTCCAAAAATCGTCGCGAACGCTACATCAGCGGCATCACGGCCCGTACCCAATCGTAACAGCCCCATAGGAATCGCGATGCCAGAAGGGTCGAATAAATACCAGCCTCCAACCAAATAAACCTCTACATAAGCATGGAAGTCGAAAGTGTCATTGCTCAAATTTACGCCATAATTAATACCTGTCGCAAACCGTGCGGGAATATTGCTGGCACGGCAAAGCGCAATCATCAAATGCGCGAAATCGCGATAAACCCCCGCCGTTTCTATAAGTGTGTCAATAGCAGAGCTGTTGGAGTCGGAGGTGTTTTTTACATAGGTAATACGCCCCGCCACCCAGTCACAAATTGCCTGCACACGGCTATATCCTGTTTGACAGTGGCCGAATTCTCGCATGGCGAGAAGATAGAGACGATCTGATTGACAGTATCTACTTGGGTATAAATACCTCAGCGCCTGAAATGGCAATTGCGCCACTGGAATCTCGCCTACCTGTTCCGGTTCAGCTATGTGATGGCTTAGTTCGACAGACGCCGTGTACCTTACCTGCAGAAGTCCCGTTGCCGCGCTTAGGCGTAAAAAGCGGTTACCCGTTGAAGGATCGTCTTCGACGATCCACGGTACACTCTGGTTGATGATTAAAGATTCATGAACCACTTTCTGCCGCTTCGTTTGCGCGGCATGAATGTTGAAAATGAAATCGCTTCCGGGCGCATTCACTTCATAACTCAGCGCCAGGGATAGTTGCAGATGAATCATAGCAAAGGCATCTCTCTGCGCAATAACTGGGCGGCTCTGGTTTCAAGTCTGGCCCTATCGTATATCTCTTTGTCATGCTGAGCCAGCTTTATTGCTGCAACCAGTTGAAAAATATAATTTATATGATTGATTTGAAAGGGGCTTCTTCAAAATATGAGTCAACAGTCATAGTGACGGGTTTTGAGAACGTGATGGTCAGTCCACCGAACGACCGCTTCCGCTGCCCTGCCGCCGTTGAGCCCTGATGGTCGGCAGCAGACTGAAAGCGGTCATTCATTATCCATGACCACTTGCAGAATTTTGTTTTGTTTCATGGCGAATCGCATCTCATCTTCTTGATCTATCAGTGATGCCAATTTCCATGGTGCCAGGGTCCGTGGTGCCAATTGCCATGTTGCCAGGGCCCTGGCCTTCCATGCCCTGCCCATGGTGGCGGCCCCCGCCGAAGCCAAGGTCTGGGTCCATAAGCAACGACAGGGGGTGGCACGGGATAATATCTGACCACTGGTGGCGGCGTGTAATAAGCGACGGGGGGCGGCGCATAATACACCGGCGGTGGCGCGTAGTAGACGGGAGGCGTACCCAATTGCACGCTCAGTCCGGGAACCGCCAATCCTAAAGAAACGGCTGCCATGGCCGATGAACTGGTTAAACTCAACATCGCTGCTGCAAGGACGCCAGCAAAAATTGTCGTGCGTTTTATCGTGCGGGATTGTGGATTATTCATAAATATCTCTCGAAAAATCTCAATGGGCCGGATGGGTAATGTGCTTTCATGCATAGATTGTTATTGATAACCCGCATGCAAGCTCTCTGGAAATAAGCCTGGTGCCCTAACACTCAGTGCAGTAACAGGTCAATTACCGTTCAGGCTGTTTTCTATTTGGGGGAGAGCAGCACCTACACCCGCACCGACCGCACCACCTACCGCAGCACCGACGGCAGGATTGCCCGCAGCGACTGTTCCCAAAACCGCACCGCCAGCAGCGCCGATAGCTCCGCCACTCAGAGCACGCTGGCCCGTTGGGCTCATGTTGGCACAACCGGCTAATGCCATCACTGTTGTCAAAAGTAAGGCTGCCCGGACCCACGAAGCAGCAGGATTTGCACTTTTTATATCCGTTCCAGACATTGTAACCTCCTGTTCAGGTATTTCTCTATCAGACAATAGTCCGTAGAAATCTGCTCACACTACATTATAGCCAACATCTGAGACTTTCATCTGGCTATGATTCTCGTAGATCCTGACTGTAAGGACCAAAGAGGATGCGGACTGGCAGGCCATAAGGCGTCAATTACGATCTGCTGTGGTCACTGCCATGTGTTGATATTCCATTTTATTCCTATTTTTCAATGTGCTGAACGGGTATCGTTCTCCACTGTTCTTTCTTAGAACTGATAATGCAAGTACTGTGGTTTGATTTTCCAGGCACCATGTGGAATATCTAATGCAGAATGCGTGCCCCAAATTTACAGCCAAAGCTACCCCCACGAAGGATCGAATCATGACGCAAAAAACACGGCCAGTCGATCACTGGACGTTAGAGAAACTGCGAAGCCTGCTGGGTTTTATCCTGCGTATAATGATCGCTTGCGGCACTGCCATGATGATCAGTGGCTGCTTGCCGTTAATGGCGGCAAGCGCTGCAGGCAGTGTCGTTTACTATAACATGCCGCATTCCAATAAAAATGCTGATTAAGCGTATTGTCTGACGCCCATTCCCAGTTGCCCTGCTGTGCGGTACATGCGGCCAATAATCGTCTGATAGTGGCTATTATTCAGGGGAGATTCTCAACCTAACTGAAGAGCGACAACACAAATACTTAAAAATTAATCAGATGGAATAAGTCAGCGTCCCACTGTAGTGGACTGACTACAGTGCAGAAGGGCTCGACCGAATAAAAACCGGCTGAAATCTTGTTGGAATGCTTTTTGCTGGTACGCCGTTGGTCTTTTTTATAGGAGCACCATTATGGAATCTATTCCCTCCCCCTCAACAGCACGACGAAAACCGATACTATGGGTGGTGGCTACCACCCTCGTCCTTTCATCGGCCGTTGGGATCACTCCAGCACTCGCCGATAATCTTTCATTAGGCCTGGCCGTTTATGTATCCACTCCCTGGTAGGAATGTTGCGTGTATTTGCAAAACAGGGCTGCGGGCGGTGCAGTGCTGGGTGCTGTTGTGGGTGGCAATCCGGCCGTAGGGGCCGCAGTAGGCGGTGCAGCAGGAGCAGCATCCGGCGCTTTGATGCGCTGAAATCCTGATTCATGACCGAAGGAAAAGCCCCATTTCAGAAAAATGGGGCTTTTTTAGTGACTTTTACAGGGCATACGTGCGCATAAAATCCTTCACGGAGGGGGTGGTGGGGGCGGCGGCCCAGGTTGCTGGTAATAAGCCCCGGGACCCGCTGGCCCTCCGGGCGGCGGTGGGGGCGGTGCAGGATGCGCATAATATCCGCCAGGGCCTGGAGGTGGTCCAGGTGGGTAGGCATAACATCCCGCCAACGCTATCAAGCTGCCGAACAAGGTCGCTACACGTAAAGCTGGTTGCCAGATGTTACGGCGCTTCAGAAACTCCATTTCATGGAACATACGGTTCTCCTGTAGGAAGATCGGTTTTTTATCTTTCCCCGAACAAATAGCTCAGGGGTTACGGTATAAAAAATGTGCATATCTCCTTTCCGCTTTGCGGTCACGTTTTTCGGACTTGTGAAGTGCTTTCCAATATTGAAAAAGCAATAAGCGTTCCAGTACAGCGAAAGGATCTTGCGACAGAGGCGACATGCTGAGCAGTGCCCGATTCCAGAAGAGAAGGGATCCGTTTTTATGGTAAGGGCATACAACAGGGACGCTATAGAGCCATATTGTCGCTAAAGTACAACAGATCTGCTGAAGAAAGGGTCATGTAGTCGCACCATTTCGTGTGCGGACGGCGCAGGCCACTGATTACATGAAAAATATATCCAACGGGAACCTTTGGCATAAATTCTGCTTTCTTAGTCTCTGGACTCGACAGGGAGATTGTCTGCTTCTTGTCTATCCCGAGTGGCTTGATCGTAACGGGGTGACTTCGAAAGTCCTGCCATCACTTTCCGGCTGTTTTTTGACTCAACCAACAGGAGTGTTCCGATGATTCAGAAAAAAACATGGCTTACCGCATTGACCCTCGCACTGGCATTACCCCTGGGCGCAGAAGCGTCCGTATATGGCGTCATGAATCAGGTCGGGGTTTCCGGCAATGTACAAGGGGCCACCAATCGGTATGGGAACACCAACGGTGGACTCGGTCTACGGGCCAGCCTTTACAATGGTGGATTGTTCGGCACGGCGAAATACCGCCATGAGTTCGGGGCTACCTACCAGGGTTACACCGGTGGCAATACCAACACCATTGGGCTCAAGCTCGGCTATCTTTTCAACGCCAGCAATATCCTGGCTGTCGGGCCTTATGTCGGCTATGAGTATAACCGCTTTGCACAGTCCAATGCCTATTATGACTCTCACTCTTCGCTGAGCACCAACGGTCTGGGTGGTGGTCTTTATGCGGCAGCATCTCTGCCAGGCGTCAATTTCACCGGATATGTCGGATACCTTGGCGGTATTTCGGAAACCCAGCATCTCTCTGGATTCGCACCAACCACTTTCAATCGTACTTCAGACCTTCTGCAAATGGGGGTGAACGCCTATTATCCCCTAATGGCCAATGTCTCCCTGTACGTCGGATTACATGATGATGATTTTACACAGCGAGGCGCGCCGAATATTCTTCGCGGCGATGTGGGCTTGGGTATGCAGTTTTAAGGCACAATGCGGGCAGGATGGTCTGAAGCATACATCAACCCAGAGACAGCGAACCGTGCTCTGGGTTGATGTCTTCATGATTCAGTGATTTTACTGAAAAGTAAAGAAGCGTCTTTATTCAGGAACGCGAAATGCGTGTACGTCTCGAGGTCAAGCATAGCCACGAAATCACGGGCCAGCGCAATGGCATTAGTCCAAGCAGCCTTATTCCTCATTAGCTTGAGTTTGATCAGCAATGGGGTATTTGCAACCGATTCATCAAAAAGATCTATTAACTTCTCAATTGGTTCATTCTATAGTTCGATTTCAACAAACTGGACACAATCAGCAAACTCATCTTGTTAATCAGATAAACCGTGTAATATGGCTCCCCAAGAAAAAACGTAATTCAGCACAAAGACCGTATGAAAAAATCCTGTATCCTTATTTTACAGCCTAAAATTAATTTTACTATCGATTTTACGAGTTTATTTAATTCTGCCTATCTCGGTAAATATTGTCTCTCCGCAGCGTTGCGCCTTTGATCTCATCAACCGCCGCACCTTAAGAACGAAAATGCATTAAAGATAGCTTGGCGTCAGCATGAATCCATTTAAGCGTAGCCTCCCGATAAGCTCTCAACGCATAAGGTAAACGTTTCATGATAGTATGAGTAGGCTTGACACCGCGTGAGGCGGACAACGCTTTCTGTATATAGCTTAACCAATGGTGTGCGTTTTCATTCCAATAGTGTGATTGTTTACGATAGATTGGAAGCTTGATTTCCGCGATTTTATGGGATTGCTCACGCTCCAGTGCATCTTGCTTCAGTTTAAGTAGGATGTTTTCTCTGTCAATATCAAGCTGTTGATTAGCATGATGAACTGCACCGGTGATATCGATCGGCATGTTCAGATACAAGCCACCAATGATCGCCATTTTCGTTCTTCCCGCTTCAGGATAGTATGAAGGCCGCATAAAAAGTTTCAGCTTTACATCAATGAATCGTAACCAGCCAAGTTGACGTTGACCATGATAATAGCGAATTAGACCTTCAATGGCAGGATGCAGACGGAGTACACTGGGTGGAATTCGATGGGCATTATCTGTAGATGGGTTTGGTCGTTCAGGAATAAATGAATGAAGCTTCTGCCCAACTGTTTCCATCATCTTGTGTAAAAACACTTCTGAACGCATGTGCGCAAGGTAAACAGACAGGCGAAGTCTTTCAAGAATACCGCGAATAGTCACTGAAATTTTTTTGTTGTGTTTAAATAATGATAACAATCTTTTGAAACTATGTTCAATCTTATAATTATCCCAGTAAGACATATAGGATTTCTGAATCGTTACCTTTATCGATCTATTTTCCGAATCGTAACGAGCGAGATTTTTATAATAGGCAGGTTGCGCTTGAGCGGTAATATGACGCAAATATTTGTTCCCGCCAAATAGATAGTATTTAAATCCAAGTTTTGGCTTCATAATGTAAGCGCGTGGAATCCCGTCATAGTTGAAGTGCGTGTAATGCCCGGCCTTTATTCTCCCCTGGAGAATAGGCGAGCTTTCTGCGTGTAAAATTTTAATTTCCTGCTGGGCTGCACGCACGTCATTTTCCTTTTCACGCATTACCGGTGAATGTTGCGCAATATTTTCTATCTGGTGTAACGTCATCACTTGCTTTGCATAAGCAGGACACACAAAAAATGTGATCATGCATAGGAAAAGCAATGACAACCACCAGTTAAATTTATTTTTTTTAACGAAAATGATATGCAATCCTCCGTCGAGCCCTCAACTATTGATTCCTGAATAATAAATCATAAAATATTTATAACATCCCCAAAAAATATCCAGCACCGCCCCAAACTGCAACCCATATGACTGCACCCAATATATTCCAGAGATAAAAATCCTGTAGTGTTGTTTCTGCGGATCCAGAGATGTAACCTTGAAGTTGCCGCAATGGAACAATGAATCGACCAAATAATACTACTATAGAACCATATTTATTCATGAAAGTATGCGCCTTATTAAGACGTTCTGCTGTAATCCCTATCCATCGCCCATGTTTTTTGATCCATTTGATGCCGACTTTGAAACCTATGTAATAGGCAGCGAACCAACCGGCACTGGTACCAATTATACCAAGGACTAATAATACCAGCGGATTAAAGGCACCTTCGCTGGCTACGAAACCTGCGCCGATTAATAAGGTCTCACCGGGTAAAAAAATGAAGCCAGCACTTTCCAGAAATAAGCCAGCCACGACTATGGCCAATCCATATTGATCCACCACACCCGAAGCTGAAGCGACTGCGGCATGGAGATAGCTTAAGACATAGCTGGAAACTGACATCAGGATTTGGGGTCCGTACGTGATAGTCGAACGGGTAACATTCTGGTCAGCGTATGATCGCGAAGCACGTAATGGTGGTAAAGTGCTGCACCGCTATGAATCACGATCAGAAAAGCCAGCATCAGCGCTACCGCTGCATGCCATTGCAATACATTTGAAAAAACAAAGCGAGGATCGGGAGTCATGGGAAGCGGCATATGCCACGCCAGAATCGTCAACCCCTTACCCAGCAGCCCCATCATCCAGATACCGATGGCGCACTCAACAAGAATGAGCATATAAAATGCGCCATGGACCATCTTGGCCCATAGCTGGTGACTTGGTTGCGCACCTGCGCCTGATCTTCGTCCAGTAATGATCCGTATTATGAATAATGACAGAGTGAGTAATAAAATAAGCAGCCCGATCTCTTCATGCACCACAATGGCACTTGCCAGATGGGCTTGCAGCCAGGCAATGCGCAAGTTGGCGGCACCCAATAGGCCCTGAAAAACAATCAGCACGGCGATCGACCAATGCAACACTTTGAACAGAGTACTCTCCCCAGTCGCCGATGATCCTGTAACTTTTTCATGCTTATTTTTTGTCATTCACACTCCTTATAGAGGTTAATCCTTGCTAGCAATGCTGGTGAATATACCAGATTTTATGAATGGTTTTTTTCATAGATCGGGCATCATGCAGAGCTGCTTTGAAATGATGCGCTTTTAAAGCTAAAACAGTGTCATATCCCAGTCGTTCCGCCTTGTTTTTCAGTATTTTTGTTTCATAGTGAGGATTTTGCGGAGCATGATCCTCATGCGCCACGGCATAAACCGAGCTGAAACACAAAACACTTGCGGTAACTATCTGAATTATCGTTTTTCGGTTTATCTTTAAGCCCATGAGAATCCCCTTGTGCAAATCGATTCAACCAGACATGAATCCCTTCGGGAGAGCCGTACGGGACGCCTTCCCAGATTTCTCATACTGGAGGGTGTCCTGAATGCCCATACAGGCATGCATTCTTCCTCTAAATATTCCCGAATCTTCCGGACGAATCGTTTTGACGCCATAGAAGAACGCAATATTG
>NZ_JBYCKP010000058.1:0-1155 GCF_057473445.1 Acidithiobacillus sp. TH-A36
GTAAACCTCCAGGGGGATGTGCTGCTTGCTCCCAGCGGACGTAAACCTTCGGCAGAAACTTCCATCCATCAGGTGATTTATCAACATATTCCTGAAGCCTGGGTGATTTTTCATGTGCATTCCATTGAGGCCAATCTCTGCGGGCATTTCGCCAGAAACGGGCAACTCCGTCTGCCGCCTCTGGAGATGCTCAAGGGACTGGGGGTTCCCGATGCGGAACCCGAAATTGATCTGCCGGTTTTTGCCAATCATCAGGATGTTGCCCGCATTGCCAAAGATATGGATACTGCTTTTACGCAAGCCATTCCTCCGGTGCCTGGTGCGCTGATTCACCAGCATGGCGTCACTGCCTGGGGCAGGGATTTATTGTCTGCACGCCATCACCTGGAATTGCTGGAATATTGTTTTCGTTATCTCGTACAGGCTAAAGCCCTCGCTATAGGAGTTCAGGCATGAGTCAAGCGCTTCTCACCGTCATCGGCGAAGATCGCCCCGGTATTGTCGCAGCCGTCACCCAGGCACTGTATACGGCGGACTGCTCCATTGGTGACGCTTCCATGATGCGTCTGGGCGGCTATTTCACCATCATGCAGGTCATCGATTACAGCAGGGACCTGGGCTCCGTGGAAATGGCCCTGGATCCTGCCATCAAGCGCCTGAATTTACGGGTACACCTGGATCCTATCTCCAGTGTTGCGGTTGCGGCCGATCTGCCCAACACCCGGGTCACAGTGTATGGGGCCGATCATCCGGGTATTGTGGCCGGGGTGACGGCTGCCCTCGCTGCCATCGGTTTTAATGTGATTGATCTGGAAAGCGAAAGCTCCGGAAGCGCCGAGCGGCCACTGTACGTCATGGTCATTCAGGGTTATGCCCCCGATGGCATTGAAAGCGTGCGCAAGGCGGTTTTGCCCCTGCGGGAAAAACAAGGGGTAGAAGTGGGTGTCCACCCCATTGAAGCGGCCGTATTCTGATGACGGTACTGTCCATCCTCACCTATCCCGATGCGCGGCTGCAGCGCAAGGCCGAAGCCGTCCAGGTTTTTGACGATGAACTGCAGAAATTTGTCGGGGATCTGACCGAAACCATGTACGCCGGTCCGGGAGGCGTCGGTATTGCTGCCCCTCAGGTAGATCGCCATCAGCGTATTGTCAT
>NZ_JBYCKP010000059.1:0-6017 GCF_057473445.1 Acidithiobacillus sp. TH-A36
CCTTACGCCTGAAAGCCCTGCCCGAAGGCCAGGAAATGGATCAATACGCCCGCAGCATGTTCGCTTATTCCATCTCTTATCTGTTTTTGCTTTATACCGCACTCATTCTGGGCAAATTGCTTTTAGGATAAAGAGGATTGGCAAATGATGTTCAGCAAAAGCAGTGAATGCGCGTTGCGGGCCATGATTTATATTGCCGCCCAAAAACCGGGTACGCCGGTGTTAAGTCGCGACGTAGCTGAATATCTGGGAATGCCGATTCAGTGCATTACCAAAATCATGCGTGGACTGGCCAAGCGGGGATTGCTGGAATCTTTGAAAGGACGTGGTGGCGGTTTTGTACTTACGCGCAATGCGGACAGTTTGAACATTCTGGATGTTGTGGAAGCGGTGGAAGGGCGCTTAACCCCGCATTGCCTGCTGGGTTTGAAGGTGTGTGCCGATGAAACCGCCTGCCCGGTTCATTGTCAGTGGGCGCAACTGCGCGGGCAGGAAATGGAAGTGCTGCGTCAACAAAGCATTGGTGCCATGGCACAGATGCTGTTTGCTAGCCCGGGGAATGTGGCATAGGTCCCCATGTGTTCATTGGGAGGTTGTGCACATATCGGGACCAAGATTAGCTGGTTCTGTGCCATCTGGACCAGTCTGGTCCTAGACCAGGAATAAGCGGCGAATGGATGGGGTGCTGCGGGGTCCTACAGAGAAGCAACTGCCGTGTGTCTTTACCACAAATATACAATCAAAGTTTTGTTCTGTTTGATAAAATAATTAAATAAATGGCGCCATCAGGGATTTTTTTGGGTCTCAACGGGCGCATTTCAAGGTTTGGCATACAGTTTGCTAAAGACTAATCAGTTTAGATTTGGCGGCTCCCATGATGAGCTTGATCAGATTGCTGATGTGAAAAATCAACAGGACGTGATGTTTTTGTCGTGAACAATTGGAAAGGGGTCGCCCAGAATGAAATTTCGAGGATTGGTAGCACTGAGTGTGAGTGTTTGTGCAAGTTTATTCGTTACTGCGGTAGCAAGCCCGGTGTATATCGAGAAAGTCGATATGCCAATGAAAGCGGCCATGTCAGAAGTCAAAAACGTTTTGCATGATGGTGGTTATAAAATTGTGCTTCATCTCAATATTTTGAAGCTGATTCAATCCCAGCAGAAGCAACTGAAAATACCCAATTTTAATCAGCATAAATTTACCGATGTACAAGCTTTGGTATTTTGTAATCCGTATGAATTCAGTAAGTTGCTGAATGCCGATTGGCCTGCTGCCGCAGGTTGTCCATTGACTTTGGATGTGTTTTCAAAAGGACAAAACAGTTACATCGTTTACGGATTACGGGCTGACTTTGCGAATACGCCGGCTTCCAAAAAAATCACACAATCTTTTGATAGTGCCGTTATTAAAGTGCTGCAGGGTATTCCCATGTCTCGGCAGATTACCAAAATCCCTGACTTTTCAGGGGAATGATTTGTAAGTTCACGTTTGGCTAGAAGGAGAGATCAATGGAACAGATAAAAAGACGGAAATTTTTGGGAGTGTCAGCAGTGGGTATGGCGGCAGTAGCCGGTTCCGGGGTGTTGATGCCAGCCATTGCCAATGCCGCCAATGTGGCAGGTTGGCCTGCAGCGGCATTTGATGCCAAAAAGCTGGATGAGGCGATGAAGGACAGTATTGATACAACCTCGGTAAAAACTTCGGCGAAAGTCCGCCTGACCGCACCAACCATAGCGGAGAATGGCGCGGCAGTTCCGGTAACCGTGGATGTAGATCATCCCATGACCGCCGATGATTATATCGAATCTGTATATTTGTATGTGGATCATAATCCTACGCCATTGGCCAGTGCCTTTCATTTTACGCCGGATAGTGGTCATGCCTATTTTCAGGAACGCATCAAGATGGCGAAAACCGATATGGTCAGAGCTGTCGCCAGGACCAATAAGGGCGTGATGATGTCTTCCAAGCCCCAGGAAATCAAGGTAACCATCGGCGGTTGTGGCGGATAAATATCAGAAAATTCCCAAGCAGCTAAATTGATTAAGGAGAAATTATTATGGCAGCAATTGGTAATCCAATGATCCGGATGGCTTCACACGCCAAAAAAGGACAAATTGTTGAAGTACGTTCGTTGATCATGAATCCGATGACTACGGGACTGAGCAAAAATAAAGCGGGCAAGTTGATTCCTGCGCATTTTATTCAGACAGTCACCGTGACTTTCAATAAAAAGCCACTCTGTAATGTAGATTGGAGTACAGCGATCAGCGCCAATCCCTATCTGGCTTTTAAAATGCGCGCTGTTGAAAGCGGTACGCTGGAAATGACCTGGAAAGACAATACGAATGGTGTTTGGTCCAGTAAGGCAGCTATTACTGTCGCCTGAATGAACGAACCTTTTCACAAAAGATAACCCGCGAGGTGAGTATGAATCTGTCACGTAGAGATTTCATGGCGATGATGGGTATTGCTGGAGCAACAGGATTTTTATCGCCATCTGCAATTGCTTCTTCCTGGGGTTCAGGTAAGGACCCCTATGAAATACCCGAATACGGTAATGTCACGTTACTCCATATTACGGATACCCATGCACAGTTGCTGCCCGTTTGGTGGCGTGAGCCGGGAACCAATATTGGCACGCGTGAACAAAAGGAATGGGGCGTCACACCACATATGGTGGGTGATAAAAAGCTCGAATATTACGGGATCAAAGCCGGGACGCCGGAAGGTTATGCTTTATCCTGCATGGATTTTGATACTCTGGCGCATAAATATGGAAAAATCGGCGGTTATGCGCACATTGCCACCCTGGTCAAACGGTATCGGGAGCAGGTGGGCAAAAAAGCCATTCTGCTGGATGGCGGCGATGCCTGGCAAGGATCTGCAACCAGTCTTTGGACCAAAGCCGAAGATATGGTGGGCGCCCAGAACCTGCTCAAAGAAGACTACTTTGTCGGCCATTGGGAGTTTACCTATGGTGCTGACCGGGTTGAGTATCTGCTCAAGCATAAGCTCAAGGCGAAATTTCTTTCCCAGAATGTGTTTACGATTCCATGGGACGAACCCGTGTTCGACCCCTACGACATTCGCGAAGTGAGCGGACGGAAAGTGGCTGTTATTGGCCAATCATTCCCTTTTACACCTATTGCCAACCCCGCTTATTTTGTTCCTAAATGGTCTTTTGGCATTCATCCCGGACACATGCAGAAAATGGTGGATGAATGTCGGCAAAAGCATAAAGCCGATATTGTTGTAGTACTTTCCCACAATGGCGCAGATGTCGATAAAAAAATGGCATCTCAGGTCAATGGTATTGATATTATTCTTGGTGGGCATACCCATGAAATCATGGGACCACGTCCGGTGAAAATCAATAATACCTTGATTATTAATACCAGTACCAATGGTAAGTTCCTCGCCCGCTTTGATCTGGATGTGGGTAAAGGTAAACTTAATGGCTGGCGTTTCAATTATCTTCCCATCATTTCCAACATGATTCCGGAAGACCAGGAAATGGCTGATTATATTACCAAAGTACGTGCACCCTATGCCAAGAAACTGGCTGAGCCTTTGGCCGTTACCGAAAGTCTCCTGTATCGCCGGGATAATTTCAATGGAACTTTTGATCAGATTCTCTGTGACGCGTTGCGTGAAGAAATGGATTGTGAAGCGGCGTTTTCTCCGGGGTTCCGCTGGGGATATTGCAAACTCCCGGGGGAGACCATCACCATGGAAGATGTCATGGGGCAGACGGCCATCACCTATCCTCAGGTGACTGTCACTGAATACACCGGCGCCGAGCTGAAAAATGTGATGGAGCAGGTGGCCGATAACTTGTTTAATCCCAATCCCTATTATATTCAGGGTGGGGATATGATTCGGGTGGGCAATATCCAGTACACCATGAACCCCGGTGAAACCATCGACAAGCGTATTACCGATTTGCGGGTAGGTGGCAAAATGGTTCAGGCTAACAAGCGCTATAAAGTGGCTGGTTGGGGCGCCATGCAAAAGGTGGAAGGGACGCCAGTCTGGGATATTTTTGCCAAATGGTTGCGGTCTAAAAAGACCGTGTCGGCCAACCCGCGTGACTTACCGGTGCTCACTAAAAACATGACCGGTAATCCAGGAATTGCATTTCCCAAAGAATACGATCTCTAAAAGATTTTATGAGTTTGGGTTTGATTGGGAGTCGAGCCGATTATGCGTAGCTTGGCAGATCTCAGTATGGCTGAAAAAATCATGCATACGGGTTTCATTTTTCTGGTGGGTTTGGGTCTCCTGGTTGCGGAGGCCTACACCTATGTCACCCATGCAGGACTGGATGGTAAGCCGGGTATATCTGTTCAGAATGTAGCCATGTCTTACTATGGAAATCGCAAGTCCAGCAAGCTGCAGGAAATGTTACCAGCCATGATGCCCATGGCGCATGTGCCCGTCAGTGAGCGGCCTAAAATGGTCCAGGCCGTCAACCATTGGATTGCCAATGGCGAAACCCGCAATGATTATGAACAGGAGGTCAAGCCATTAATTAATGGCTCCTGTTTGAAATGTCACACCATGGGTATGCCGAATATTGGTACCTATAAACTACTCAAGGCCCAGGCTCATGTAGATATGGGTATGCCTTATTCAGAGATGCTGATGTTGGGTATGGTCCATCTGACCACATTGGGTGTCATTTTCTGGATTGCGGGCTGGATATTCAGTAAGGCACGTTTCCCGCGTGTTCCTAAATATTTGATGATTGGTGTACCGTTTTTCGCTTTTTTCCTGGATTTTGCAGGTTGGTTCCTGACCAAGCAGGACCCTAATTGGGTCTGGTTGGTATTAATTGGAGGGATACTGTCCTGTCCACTGGTATTGGTTGGCATGGCCATCAGTTTATATCAGATCTGGTTGTTTCCCCGCCAGGAGGAAGTGCCACCCTTGTGAGAGAAATTTATGCCAGAAACCCAAGCCTGCGTTTATACCGAGCCCTTGAGCTTCCGGATTGTTTTCCGGGTTCTGGGCTCCATGCGCCTGGCGGTCCATTTACTGCTGTTTGTCGCCATAGCCTCAATCATTGGCACTATTCTGCCGCAGCAGGAAGTGTATACAGATTACCTGCATCAATTCGGAACCTTCTGGTTTAACGTATTTGGCAATCTGGATTTGTATGATGTTTATCGCTGTGGATGGTACATGGGGATTGTCGCCTTTTTGATTGTGTCAACAACTGTCTGCGTATTTCGTAATGCACCTCCCATGCTACGGGAAATGCGTCATGTGAGATCCAACCCATCAGATAGTTTTTTAGAAAGTAGACCGGTTCAGTTCGAATATTTTTCATCAAAATCTGATACAGAATCTATTCAATCGGCAATAGCCACCCTGGGCGATTTTGGTTATCAGGCCCGGGTACTCAAGACCCCCACCGGAGACACGGTCATTTTTGCTCAGAAGGGTCGATTTTATCGAACCGGGTATTTGTTAACCCATGTGGGAATTATTTTATTTTGTGCGGGTGCATTATATAACGCCAATCTTCCCCTGAAATGGGCTGAATGGACGGGTACCGTACATCCTGAAAAGAATTTTGATCTTCCTCTTTCAAAAATTCCGCAGTCCAGTTGGCTATCCGCTTCAAGTTCAGCATTTCGTGGAATTATCACCATTCCGGTTGGACAAACAGTCAACGCCATGTTTGAGCTGGTAGGTGATGGTTTTTTGGTTCAGCATCTTCCATTTATGTTGCGGCTGGATGCTTTCAGGGTCACGCATTATTCCAACGGTCTTGCCAAGGATTTTGTCTCGACGATTTCTCTTTATCATCACGATGGGAAAAAGTTCAAAACCGGTATTGTCCGCGTCAATCATCCCATGTCGGTGGATGGTGTGCAGATTTATCAGTCCAGTTATTCCGACAGTGCTTCAAAATTACACCTGCACAATTACCTGTTGTCTGCACCAGCGTTGCCACCAGCCACTATTTCCACCAGTGTGGGTGAGCATCTTAAAACTTTTGGTTCACA
>NZ_JBYCKP010000060.1:0-1252 GCF_057473445.1 Acidithiobacillus sp. TH-A36
AGCATCGGCACGATGAGCATGGCGGTGAACGCAACTACGGGTGCCCAGAAGAAAACCCAGGTGGCAGATTCGGGTACCAGCAACGACTTGTTGAACAATTTCCAGAGATCGCGATAGGGCTGGAAAATGGAAGGTCCCTGGCCGCGCTGGACACGCTCCTCCACGGTGGTGATGAAGCCATGCAGCAGTGGTGCCAGAAACATCACGGTGAGAACCTGCCCACACTGCAGGACGGTGTCGTCGAGCATACCTTCCCCTTATAAGTTTGACTTATGACCTAAAGACCCGACTTTTCAGTCGGGATCAGTAGGAGTCATTAGCCTATAAAGGCGGTTATTGGGCGGAATCCATCGCCATAATTTGTGTTGATGATAAGCAGAGACTGAAATCGGGTCAAGAGCGTTTTATCCTAAAAACGGCAGTTGCCGTGGGTGCTTTTTGCTCCGTTGTTCCTCGCCTGTTGTTCCAAGGCTCATCCTGCTGTCAGGAGAGAACTCGCCCTGCGGGCTCAAACAGCTCTCCTGACGGGCGCAGGATTTCGCCAAGAACAACAACGGCGCAGGCCAAAAGTCGCTGCAAAGTACCTATGGCAACTGCCCTTTTTAGAACTCAACGCAAATAAATGTTTTTACCTAAACGCCGGAAGTCCTCGGCTTTTTCCTGCAAGCCCCGGGCGCGCGCCGCCTCCAGATCTTCTGCGCCTTGATTCTGGGCGTATTCCTGCAAATCCTGGGAAATTTTCATGGAGCAGAAATGCGGTCCACACATGGAACAGAAATGCGCGGCCTTGGCCCCTTCCTGGGGAAGGGTTTCATCGTGATATTCCCGGGCTTTTTCCGGGTCCAGACCCAGGTGAAACTGATCTTCCCAGCGAAATTCAAAGCGCGCCTTGGACAAGGCATTATCCCGCACCTGGGCACCCGGATGGCCCTTGGCCAGATCCGCAGCATGGGCAGCAATCTTGTAGGTAATAGCCCCTTCCCGAACATCATTTTTATCGGGTAAGCCCAGATGTTCCTTGGGGGTCACATAGCAGAGCATGGCAGTACCATACCAGCCGATCTGTGCTGCACCGATGGCACTGGTGATATGGTCATAGCCTGGAGCAATATCTGTGGTCAAGGGTCCCAAAGTATAAAACGGGGCTTCAAAACAGTGCTGCAACTCTTCGTCCATATTGGCGCGAATCATCTGCATGGGCACATGGCCGGGACCTTCAATCATCACCTGCACGTCATGCTTCCAGGCAATC
>NZ_JBYCKP010000061.1:0-2894 GCF_057473445.1 Acidithiobacillus sp. TH-A36
AAGGTCGCTCTTGCGCCATTATTGATCCGGTCCTGGATTTTGATTATGCCAGCGGGCGCACTTCGCACAGCTCGGCTGACAAACTCCTGGCGCGCGTTCGCGAGGAAAATCTGCAGGTTGAGTGGATACTCGATACCCATGCCCACGCCGACCACCTCAGTGCGGCGGACTTTCTCCGCAAGGAACTCGGCTGCAAAATAGGCATCGGGGCTCACATCACCCAGGTGCAAAAAATTTTCGCCCAGCTCTATGACGAGTCCGATCAGATTCCTCAGGATGGCAGACAGTTTGACCATCTCTTTGCCGATGGCGAGACTTTTAGCATCGGCAAACTGTCCGTCCAGGTCATGCACACCCCCGGCCATACGCCTGCTTGCCTGACTTACGTCATCGGCGACGCCG
Source organism: Acidithiobacillus sp. TH-A36 (assembly GCF_057473445.1). NCBI lineage: Bacteria > Pseudomonadati > Pseudomonadota > Acidithiobacillia > Acidithiobacillales > Acidithiobacillaceae > Acidithiobacillus > Acidithiobacillus sp. TH-A36. The sequence goes on from NZ_JBYCKP010000061.1 coordinate 403, forward strand.
CCTTTGTCGGCGACACCCTGTTCATGCCGGATTACGGCTCTGCCCGCTGTGATTTTCCGGGTGGCAGTGCAGAGACACTGTACCATTCAGTTCAGCGCATATTTGCGCTTCCGGAGGAAACGCGCCTGTTTGTCGGCCACGATTACAAGGCCCCGGGACGTGACGAATACCGCTGGGAGAGCACGGTCGCCGAGGAAAAAGCCCATAATATTCATCTGGGCAATCATCGGAGTCTGGCCGATTTTGTCGCACTCCGCCAAAAAAGGGATGCAACCCTGGCCATGCCCAAACTGATTTTGCCGGCACTTCAGGTCAACATCCGCGCCGGCGAACTCCCCCCGAAGGCGGATAATGGCGTAGCCTACCTCCGCATTCCACTCAATGCGGTTTAATCCCCCAGCCAAATGCAGCTTAAACCCGCTATGGCTTGACATCAGCGCCTGTAAACGCTTTAATTTGCCGCTCTTGGCGCTTTAGCTCAGTCGGTTAGAGCAGCGGAATCATAATCCGCGTGTCCGGGGTTCGAATCCCTGAAGCGCCACCAATAAAACAATGAGTTAGATGACCTGCATACCATTCAACTTCCCCTTCTGTGACGTGTTCGTACCATCTTTTTCCGTGAATCCTCCCACGTTACCCACGTACTGTTTTAGATGATCTGGCGCCAAATGCGCATATTTTCTGACCATCTCCACTGACTCCCATCCTCCCAATTCCTGAAGCACATTCAGGGGAGTACCCGCTTGGGCATGCCAACTGGCCCATGTATGACGAAGATCATGCCACCGAAAGTCTTCAATCCCTGCCCGCTTAAGCGCCTTACCCCAGGAACGGGTGTTAACCTGCTGAACCGGCCTGCCTTTAAAAGTAAAAACGAAACGGACATGTCGGCCAAGCTGCCGCCGGATAATGCTGACAGCCTCGTCATTTAAGGGAACCCCGATGGCCTTGCGGGCCTTTGCCTGATCTGCATGAATCCAGGCAACCCGACGCGTCAAATCGACCTGCTTCCATGTCAAACCAACTACGTTAGCCTTGCGTAACCCGGTTAACAAAGAAAATTCTGCCATATCTCTCAAATGCTCTGGCAACTCTGCAAGCAGAGACTGCGCTTCTTCCTGAGTTAACCATCGAATCCGGCGCTTAGGCTCCCGATACTGGCGCAGAAGCGGAGCATGGTCAATCCAGCCCCATTCCAGGCAGCACCGCAAAATGGCACGGACAAGCGCGAGATAACGGTTTGCGGTGGCCGGGCTGGTCTCCGCCTTTTTTTGATCTATCACCGTCATGATGAACTCACGATCCATATCCTTGAGGCGTTTCCCCCGGAAAAACTGCTGTAACCAGCGAAGCTTTTCAATGTCATGTTTGAAATCCGCCTTATAGCTGCGCTCCTTCAACCATCTGGCACCTGCGTTGTCCCAGGTGTAATCAGGCTTTTCCCCCAACTCTACCTGTCGCCACGCTTTTGTTCTGAGCTGGTCGTGAAGCTCTTGGGCCAGTGTTCTATCGGATGTAGCAGCAGATCGTCTAACTCGCTGTCCGTTGGGTGCTGTGAAATCGATCCACCAAGTTCGACCACGTTTGTAGAGCATATTGCCTCCTTTTGCAGAGAAGGCGCCGCTTGCCGATTCTCAGAATAGAGCGACCGGAAGTAGGCGACAAGGTCTTCTTCAAGAAATGCCCAACACTTACCTGGCTTGGCCCCCTGGACCACGCCACGTTTTGCCCGACGTCGAAGCTCTTCCTTACTAATCTGAAGAAAGTCTGCGGCTTGCTGTAAGTCAAGGGTGCGGGCCATATGGCTTATCCTCCAAAGCATCTACATTCAAGTTGTAAGGAAAGTCCGTAAAAAATGGCCGCGTCTCGTGCGGCATACGACGCATCCCCAGGTGGAGTGAAACCTGTGATGTGCTGCCGATGTTTTTTCGATCCGCTGGCATCCACCGTCGGCTGGGATACCTGGTTGCTCCGGAAAAAACGCTCATATCAGAACAGCCCTCTGGTAATCTCCGGCATCCCGCCATTGACCAGTTCCGCCAGTTTTTCCAGACGGCTGCGCAGTCGGGTGATGGCATCCCGGTCTGTTTCCATCACTTCCAGTAGAATCCCTTTTTTGAGGTTCAGAGACCGGTAAAAGCGGGATATGTCTTCCCATGTGGGCCGTAACGCTTTATTCGCGCTATTGAAGTCTTCTTTCCAGTTGTCTTCCATGATCTGGATCAGATCATCTGTCAGTCGAGTCAGGTTGGGGATGTACGCCGTCAACGTTTCATCCAGTTGATGCTGCATGGCGGAGACCCCAGACTGAAACTGAACGGCACGCTGCTGTATGCGGTCAATAAGCGGTGAATCATTGGGAATGGGCGGAATATCAAAAGACCGAGTCCCCTCCACGATCGCTGCTTCAGGCTGTCCCATGTTTTTTTCTGCCGGCAGATATTCTCCGGATTTTGCCTGTGTTGGTGCGGCCGTATTTTGACGGTTCCATG
>NZ_JBYCKP010000062.1:0-1128 GCF_057473445.1 Acidithiobacillus sp. TH-A36
TCGTCAGTGTAGGGCCGCCGCCAGGGTTCCAGGTTGCGCACGCAGGTATCTGCCAGTGCGTGCAGTTCAGGACAGGGCTGACTGAGCCGCAGGGCAACAAAACCTTCATCCTGAACCAATTGCAGGGGAGGCAGGAAAAAAGCCGGGGTATCTGCCAGCTGTTGTTCCAGTGTTGCAATCAGATCGTCCAGCTTGCCCTGCAAGGGCATGGGGGCTTTGATGGTGGCATGGAAGCCATAACGACTGGCGCGTCGTGAAGCTTCTGCAAGGCCTTGAATCGGGGGCCGCTGTCTGGTCTGCGCAGTTTCGGAATCCCAACCCAACCAATGGCTGCCTGCTATCCACAGGGGATCATCGGCTTCTGGTACGTAATAAATGGCGACACGCATGGATTCAGGCAATTCTTTCACCGGCTTTCCAGACTGCACGCAATAAAGGATGGTTGTCGAAATCGCGCACCCGGAGCAGGTCGCCGCGCATGCCGATTTGCAGCGCGCCACGATCTTCCAGCCCGAGCATGCGTGCCGGGGCGAGGCTGACCATCTGCACCGCTTCAGGGAGCCTGATCAGGCCCATGCGGGTCAGAGCAAAGGCCGCTTCCAGCATGGCGTGGGGGACGTAGTCCGAGGCGAGCACATCCACCAGTCCGGCGGCAACCAGATCGCGCACGGCGACATTGCCGGAATGGGAGCCACCGCGCACCACGTTGGGGGCACCTGCGACGGTGGCCATCCCCAGTTTTCTGGCTTCCTGTGCCGCTTCCAGGGTCACCGGGAATTCGGCAATGCGAATACCCTCTGCGGCGTTTCGGCGAACTTCTTCGGCGGTGCGGTCGTCATGGCTGGCGATTTGCAAACCCATCCCGTGCAATTTTTCGAGAAGATAATGCCGGTTGATCTCACTATGGATTTCCCGACGCTGCTGGGCTTCCACAATCATCTGGTCCAGTTCGGCCTCGCTGTATCCATCACCACGCCGTCCTTCGCGGAATTTGTCGAGATTGGCATGCTGACCGACACCGGGGGTGTGGTCCATGATGCTGATCATGTGAACGGGGGCTTGCGCCATTGCCGTTTCAAACAATTGTTGCATATTGGGTGTGGGGAGTTCACAGCGCAGATGCAGCAC
>NZ_JBYCKP010000063.1:0-4496 GCF_057473445.1 Acidithiobacillus sp. TH-A36
TTTTTCTGATGATGTAAATACCAGGAAACTGGATGGCCACCCTGGGGCCCTTGAGAAACGGCTGAACAACCGGCAAGAGCCATCCCGAATAACGGCGATATTAGAAAAAACAATTTTGATATTTTCATATTCTCACTTTCTCCTTCTCCATGTAGACAACTGGATTTAAGATTCAGCTAATCTGATACGTTGATTTATTTTTAATTAATTCTGGTACATTGTCAAAAATTGATTACAATAAAGTTGCTGTAGCTAATTGGCGACTTCTTAATGCTTTCTTATATTTCCTTGATTACTGTTTATTAACAATGATCATGGCGGGTTACTGAAAATCTACAACCTATATTAGAAATTTACTTTGTCGTTGGCGGGAAACAGCAATTATAAGCATTTAGTTGCACAAAACATGTATAACGTTGGTCAGCCAAACTGTTCAGTGACAATAAAGTATCATCCCGAAACTTTCGTAACCCATTGGTTTTTCCTTCTCTAGATTTGAGCTTGAATTTAATGTTTCATCCTGGATCATTATGTTAAAAAATATATTAACGACTTTATTGGACAATAAAGTATCATCCTGACGTTTGAGAGCTTCTTTGCCGACGCTTCATCCCCAATCATGGGCACATATCGAGCGGACTGATCGCCCCCACACTCCCATTGCTCAGCAGGCTTCGACACTGCCAAACCTGTGCTGCTCACCATTGAAATAATATGCCAAACCACAGCCTAATGGCTGTTATCTTCTACTATCTCCAGACGTCGCCTGATTCCACCAAGGTATCTTCCAGTAAATCCATCTGGCCAGTATGTTTGTCAGAGTCCTCTGGACGGAGCATGCCACTCACGGATACTCCCAGCAATCGGATAGATGGCTGTGATTCAACGGGAAGTGCCTTGTCCAACAAATCTGGCAGACAGGCAATAAGATCTTCTTTGCGCCAAACAGCCTGCGCATGGGTATAGGCTCTTGTGATTGTTTCAAAATCAGAAAAGCGCACCTTGATGCTGATAGTGCGCCCCGCCAGTCCTACGGTTATCAGGCGGGCGGAAACTTGACTCGCCATTTCCTGCAAATGGGCCAGCATGACCTGAGGGTCGTTTATATTTTGCGGGAAGGTCCGCTCCGCGCCCACGGACTTTCGCTGGCGACTGGGTTGAACGGGACGTTTGTCTATGCCTCGGGCAATCTCGTAAAACCAAAGGCCGGTCTTGCCGAATTGTGCGATCAATGTTTCCCTTTCGGCATTTCGGAGATCCAGAACGGTATGGATACCCAGTGTGGACAACTTTTTCACCGTGGCCGGTCCTACACCGTGGAGCTTGCCAACGGGGAGGGGAGACAGAAAGTCCAGGCCCTTTTCAGGCGGGATCACAAAAAGCCCATTGGGCTTGCGCCAATCGGAAGCGAGTTTGGCCAGCAATTTGTTGTAAGATACCCCTGCCGAGGCGGTCAGACCAGTTTTCTGTTGGATGCACCAACGAATCTCCCGGGCAATCTGTACCGCCAGGACCCCATCGGCAGTGGCCGCTGTCACATCCAGAAAAGCTTCATCCAGTGACAGAGGTTCCACAAGCGGGGTATATCTCCGCAGGATATTCATGACCTGACGGGAGGCTTTCCGATAAGCCTCCATGCGGGGGCGGACAAAAATCGCTTGCGGGCAGAGCGACCGGGCACGGGCGGCTGTCATGGCGGAATGTATGCCGAACCGACGGGCTTCATAGCTGCAGGTGGCCACGACACCTCGACCAGCCGGGTCGCCGCCGACGATGACGGGTTGCCCTTGGAGTTCGGAATGGTCCCTTTGCTCCACGGCGGCGAAAAACGCGTCCATGTCCACATGAATAATCTTGCGAAGTTTAGCGATTGGTTCTGTCAGCAGGTTCGGCAATGAACAGTCTCCTCAGTGGTTTGGATTCTATCAGAAATCAAGCACGGAGGAGGTTGAGGTTCGAGTGTGTAACGAGACAGCGTGAATAGTGCTTGCCTATGCGTATTTGTAAACGAGAGCTTGATGAAAAAGGGAAAACAGGTTCAGGATGATCGGCCTGTGGTGAGAAACGTCGGCGATGCTGGTCTAATCGCTTACCCTGTGGGTGCAGCGGCCTCGAACCATTCGATCCAAGGGCTCCCTGCTACTGCGCGAGTCAGGATGCTGAATCCGCGCGTTATGCGCGCAAAATAAGGAACAGGGCAATGAATTCAATCAATATCCAGTATCACAAAACCAAAATAGGAGAACTCATCCTGGGTTCTTTTGACGACCGTCTATGCTTGCTGGATTTCAGATATAGAAAAATGAGAACCACGGTTGATAACAGGATAAAAATGGGACTGAAAGCCGATTTTTCAGAACACAGTGACGCAACCCTCATCAAAGAACAGGTTGATGAATATCTGTGTGGGAACAGAACAATTTTTGACATTCCCTTGTTAATGGTCGGAACCGAGTGTCAGAAGAGTGTTTGGAACGCGCTGGTGAAAATACCCTATGGTGCTACGTCTACCTATTTGCGATTGGCAAAAAACATAGAGAATGCAAAAGCTGTTCGTGCCGTAGCCAGTGCAAATGGTGCAAACGCCATAGCTTTTGCTATACCTTGCCACCGAATCATTGAAAGTGACGGCGATTTAGGTGGTTATGGTGGTGGCGTGACCGTAAAAAAGCGCTTGCTAAAGCTTGAACAAAGCCATCTGGATGGACAAGAAGAAGGAACGCCTAGCCCTCTGCTTTAGTCAGTGTGAATAAACCGCCAGGAAATAAAGCTGCCAAGCAACAACGCAACAGCGCTCCCAAAAATGGCGGTCACAACACCCTCGCTGGATAGGGATGCCCCAACGCCGACTAATCCCCCCAACAACGCCACGCCCAAAGCTCCGCCAGCCTGACGGCTGGTGTTATTGAAAGCTGAGGCGGCTCCTGATCTTTCCGGGGGCAGAGCACCAATGGCGGCGGACACCAGAGCAGGCGTCGCTGCGGCCAAGCCGAGTCCGATGATGAATAACGCAAGGAACATCAGCACATCGTCTGCGAGCAGCGGAACCAAAGAAAGCAGGAGCATACCGGCTCCCGTAGCACCCAACCCGAGCGCAGCAGGGTAACGGCTACCAAAATGCCCGGTGATACGGCCACCAAAGGGCAAGCTCAGGGCGAACGGTGCAAACATCACGACCAGACGCAGACCCACCTGTTCGGGCGACAATTGTTGGATGTGCAGGAGGTATAAGCTGAAGGCAAACAGCGTAGCGAATACTCCAAAGTTCATTAGTCCAGAAGCGGCATTGGCCGCAGTGAATATAGGCTGCCTGAAAAACCGGAAGTCCAGCATAGGATGGGCATGGCGCTGTTCAAACAAATACAGGACCACACCGCTCATTACCGCCCATGCAAATACGACAATGACCAGAATGTTCCCCCAGCCGAGAGATTGACCTTCAATGACGGCGAAAATAAGGCTGGCCAGTGCGGAAGCAGCAAGGACCTGACCCCAGATATCCAGTTTCCTTCCTTGCGGATGGGAAGACTCTGAAACGAATCCCAGGGTCAGCCAAAGACCAAGAACCCCCACTGGCACATTGATCCAGAACACGGAGCGCCAACCAAAGGTTCCGACCAGCCACCCTCCCAAAGTCGGTCCCGCCACCACTGCAAGACCCGACACTCCCGCCCACCAGCCGATGGCCCGCGCGCGTAGGCGGGCGTCGGGAAAAGCGTTTCGCAGGATAGCCAGCGAATTGGGTAACACGGCAGCAGCGCCTATGCCCTGCAGGCTTCTCGCAACGATTAAAAACACATAGGATGGAGCCGATGCGCAGGCGATAGAACCCAGCACGAAAAGCACCATTCCGCTGGTATATATTCGACGGCGGCCAAAAATATCGCCAAGATCTCCGGTTGTCAGCATCAGGCTGGAGAACAAAATGGCATACGCGTCGACCACCCATTGCAGGGCCGCGACATCCGCATGCAGATTGTCCTGTATGCTTTTTAGTGCAACATTCACCACGGTGAGGTCGAGTTGGATCATGAACAGGCCAAAGCAGACAGACAGCAGGGTCATTTTGGAAGCGTATCGGAGTGAAGTCATCATGTACCTGTGGGTCAGTTTCCTTATTTGATCGACAGTATACACGAGCCACCGAGATAGCTGATTCGATATCCATCGAAATATGAAATGGTTCCAGGAGACACTATGGACAGGCCAAATACCATGGCATTGCTGGCAGTACCTACCCGCATGGCCATGCTTTTTGCCTTGATGGATGGATCAGCTTTGCCTGCCAGCGAATTGGCCCACCGGGCTGGTGTCAGCCCGCAAACGGCCAGTCACCATTTGGCGCTGCTCATAGAGGCCCATCTGCTTGTGGTAGAGCGTTGTTTGCGGTATCGCTATTATCGAATTGCCAGCCCGGCTGTGGTTGAGGCGATAGAAAGCTTGTTAGTGATATCGGGACAACCGGCCTTGAAAGAACGTGCTGACCATAGCCAACT
>NZ_JBYCKP010000064.1:0-2894 GCF_057473445.1 Acidithiobacillus sp. TH-A36
TTCCTCCCTCTTCGAAGCGCTGAGTAATGCCATTGCCTGCCAGCAATTGAGCCTGCATGTCGGCATTCTCCTGCTCAACCGCATGGCAAGGCTGTGCAGAAACGATCCCGAAGCAACGGACTTGTTTGTGCCTTTCCCGAACCCTTCCACCTTACTGCAGCAGGAAGCAGCCAGCCTGCGCAGCCTGGGATTCAGCATCCAGAAGGCGGAGTTCTTGCACGGAATTGCAGAAACCGCTGCGGCAGGCCAGTTGGCGCGTGAAAACTGGCAAGACCTGAGCAATTCTGAAGCCGCACAGCGCCTGCATCAGTTGCGCGGTATCGGCCGTTGGTCTACAGAATATATGTTACTGCGCGGGCTGGGGCGTCTGGACGTGTTCCCCGGTGATGATGTAGGTGCCCGCAAGGCTTTGTATCAGTGGCTGGAAGAAAAGTCTGCTCCGGACTATATGCAGGTAGCCAAAAGGTTGCAGCCTTGGCAACCCTATGCCGGCATGCTGTATTTTCTTCTGCTCTTAAACCGCCTGGAGAAGGAGGGACATCAATCATGACATCCCATTCGCCGTTACGATCTCAGCCCCCTGAGATCATTACCTGGCGCGTCTATGAGCGCCCCCTGCCGGCAGGCTACCACGTGCTCGCTGAACGTCTCTGGCCGCGCGGGGTGCGCAAGGAGGATCTTCCCCTGGACAACTGGCCCAAGGAACTCACACCCAGCACCGCTTTGCGTCAGTGGTTTGGGCATGTAGAAGATCGCTGGACCGAGTTTCGTGAGCGTTATCTGAACGAACTCGCCGAACACCAGGAAGAAGCCTGTCGTTTACTGGATAATGCGGAAGGTCGGCCGGTCATTCTGCTCTATGCCGCCCACGATAAAATCCATAATGGTGCCGTGGTACTTCGGGAGTTTTTGCTATCACAGTCCTGTTGATCCCGACACCATCACGACCGACTATTTCAAACGTTATTTCGTATGACCGGCAGCCCAACACTGCAGGGCACGTGGATCGGGAATATCCAGCACGCGGCGGTTGACTGTAATCAACCCGGCTTTACGCAAGCGCGCCAGCAAGCGGGACAGGGTTTCCGGGGTCAAGCCCAGACGGGCAGCCACTGCTGATTTTTTGGCGGGAAGCTCCACAACGGCTGCAGCATCCAGAGCCGGACACAAATCCAGCAGATAACTCACCAGACGCTGCTCTGCCGACTCGACACTGAGCTGGCGGAGCTCCTTGACCAGAAAATGCAAGCGCATACTCAGTCGCGCCAGCATCTGCCGCATCAACTGAGGTCTTTGTTCCAGAATCTCCAGAAACAAGGCGAGGGGTATTTCCAGAACCGTTGTGGAACCTTCCGCAGCAGCCGTTACTGGATAACGTCCCCCCAGAAAGGCAACCGCTTCGGCAAACAGATCGTTTTCCTGAATAATTTCAACAATTTTTTCCTGACCAGTGGTGGCGGCGGCAATCAGATGAATACGACCGGAAAGAACCAGATAAAAGGCATTTGCCGTCGCCTTTTCGACAAACAGAATATCGCCCGATCCCAAATGGACTGTTTTGCTGTGCTTCAGCAAGGAATCCAGCAACGCTTCTGGCCAGGCCGAAAAAAGCGATGTTTCGCGCAGGAGTGAGGATACATTGTCCGCGATATCTTCCATCAAAATAGGCGCTCACTGGAGAAAAAGGCAGGATAGCCATCGCAAGACAGTACCGCAAGCACAAAACCACCCCAGCAAGTATGATCCACCCTGGTTGGACCAAAAGCTGGCCCATGAATTGCTTTATGAAATGGCAGTCTGGACAACGAAGTCCTCGCCACCCACTATGGGGCGCGAGGTTTTTTTGTAATGGGGTCGGGTAGTGGGAGGAAAAATGAGCGGTGAAAATCTCAACATTGGTTTTGTTGCACTAACAGATAGCGCACCCTTGATTGTGGCGCGTGAGTTGGGTTTTTTTGCGACTGAAGGGCTCGCTGTCACCCTGCAAAAGGAGCCTTCCTGGGCCAGCTTGCGCGATCATCTGCTCTTTGGGGATCTGGTGGCTGCCCATGCCCTGGCGCCACTACCCATGGCCGCAACGCTGGGAATTGCTTCCCCGAAAATACCGGTGAGCACTGCGCTGACACTTTCCCTGAACGGGAATGCCATTACAGTCAGTCATGCTTTACACCAACGGCTCCGCGATACCGGATTTACAGGAGCGGAACCTGCCATCGCCACCGCCCAGGCATTGCACCGCATTATCGAGACAGAATCTGCCAAAAAATTGCGTTTTGCCGTCGTTTCTCCCGTATCCAACCATCATTATCAACTGCGACACTGGCTGCGTGCAGCTAGTATTGATCCGGATCAGGATATTCAAATCACCGTGGTTCCACCTCGCCATATGGTTGCCGCATTGCGCGCAGGAGAAATAGATGGTTATTGCGTAGGAGAGCCCTGGGGTAGTCTGGCGGCTGCAGAAAACGTCGGCATTCCGATTATCAGTAGTTACGCACTCTGGAACAACCTGATGGAAAAGGTATTAGCCGTACGGAATGACTGGTCACAGCGCGAACCCGACTTATATCTGGCGATGATTCGCGCCATCCTGACAGCCAGTCAATGGCTGGATAACCCTCAACACCGTTTAGAATCAGCCCCCTGGGTTGCCGCCGCCATTGGGGTTCCTCGGGAAGTTGTGGCCATGGCATTAACGGGTAACGTCCCCGGTCTGGCTCAGCAGGAGGATTTTCATGTATTTGCCCGTTACTCGGCCAATTTTCCCTGGCATTCCCATGCGTTGTGGCTGGCTCGACAAATGCAGACGGCGGGTCAATGGCCTCAAGGCGTGGACAGCGAGACATTGATTCCACAGGTATATCGTTGCGATATCTATCGGCAGGCGGCAAAGG
>NZ_JBYCKP010000065.1:0-1426 GCF_057473445.1 Acidithiobacillus sp. TH-A36
GTCCGGCAATTTTGTAACACCCCAAAGCATGGAACGGGTCAGTGAGACCGGTTTTTCGTGGTGGCAAAAATGGTCGAGAGAGCGATATGCCGGTCAAGAAACCGCTGCGCATTGCATGGGGATGCACGCCGCCCAAAGCGCGGCCTGCTGGTCTGCGCTGGCGAATACCGTCCGGATATATGCTGATGATGCAGAACGGGATGGAGCAGAACCTTATGCCTGCCAAAGCGTGGCCCGTTCCATGAAAATCTACTGGTTAAATTTGGCGCGATTAGCGGATAAAGCCGGGCAAGGGCATGTTGCTACCGCTTTCGTGAAATCGCGATTACTGGCAGCGCGTAAAGATTTACGGCGCACGCGAAACGCATTGCGGGAGATGGCGGATACGGGGGTTTGCCCCATCAATTGAATTAATCCCGTCCAGGCGTGGACGGGATGATACGGGATGCTTTAGCGTTGCCAGCCCACTTTCCATGGTGTCGCCGCTTCGGCTATTTTCACCACCTTTTGCCATTGCACGGGCGTCAATACTTTGTGGAGAAAATGCACTTGGGCTATGCCTTGATCCAGTCTTTTCTTCCCATCCTGGATGACGGCCTGCTTGAGCGGGGCAATAGTGGCACCAGATTCGCCCTGCAACAAAGCCTTTCTTAGGGCCTGGTTGTTATGCCGCATGGAATGGATCCAAGCCGGAAAAGCCTGATGCTGTTTTCCCATCCAGGTTTTCAGTGCGTTATCTTGCTTTGGCGTTAAATCCAGTGTCACCGCATGGGACAGGACAATCGGCATTAGCAAGGGGACCGGACGGTTGGATATCCAGGGGCTGTGCATCCGCATGGGACCTTGCAGGACGGGTCCCCCGTGGGGCGGGAAATGCCACTCTGGGTGTGGGGTTACACCACCTGCGAAAGCGGGTGATGCGGAAGCTAGCCCTAAAGACAAAATAAGTATTCCGAAGACGGATTTTTGATCGGTTTTTAACATGGGTTTTCCTTCAGTGTTCTGTCAGAGTGAGAACCTGAATCCTAACAAGACAGAGAATCGAGGGCCAACTATTTATTATGAACAAAAGTTAAAAACGATCGTTTTTATACCAAGCATTTCATCTTCGCATCGATTTTCTAATTAAACGCGAAAAAAGCCGCTTTTCAAAAAATAGCGCGCAAAAATCGTGTGGTAATCTGAAATCTCATCTACGACAAACACGAGGATTTGAAGATGTCGATCAAGAAAAACAGCTTAAGTTTACCCATAGCAACAGCAGCATTCTTGGCCATTTCGTTATCTGGGGTCGCCGTAGCCGACGCCGGCGTTTGGGGACTCAATAAGCATCCGGCACCGTCCATGGGTTCGCATTCATCGATTTTTGCGCTCAATAACAGTGTTTCCATCGCAGCGGATGGCACGCTGATGAACTACCAGGAAC
>NZ_JBYCKP010000066.1:0-6433 GCF_057473445.1 Acidithiobacillus sp. TH-A36
TTGATTGCGGAAGCCGTCAATGTGGTCATCAGCATTCGCCGGACCGCGACAGGGCGCATTATTGATGAAATCCTGCAGGTGAACGGATGGAAGGATGGTGCGTTCATTACACAACTGGTCTGAAAGTGGTCCGGTGATTCATCCAGCCTTGAGTGCCATCATCCGATTAGTGATGTTTGTATTAGCAGCTACAGTTGACATATGCCAGAATAGCAATTATAGTTGTCACATGATCGAGCTCATAAAAACCGACCTGTTCGACCGCTGGCTTGTCGGCATTCGTGATCGTCAGGCCCGTGCGAGGATTGAGGCGCGCATTCGACGCTTGAGCCTTGGCAACCCCGGCGACGTAAAGCCGGTAGGCGAAGGCTTGTCGGAAATGAGGATCGACTACGGCCCCGGCTATCGCGTCTATTTCATGCAGCGCGGACCCTTGGTGGTACTGCTGCTTTGTGGAGGCGACAAGAGCAGTCAGGAACGTGACATTGCCCTGGCCAAAACCATTGCAGCGCAGTGGAAGGAGTGACCAAGATGGAAGTCAAATTCAGCCGCTACGATACGGCGGACTATCTCAAAACCGAGGACGATATTGCGGCCTATCTTGATGCCGTGATGGAGGATGGCAACCCCGCACTGATCGCTGCGGCGCTTGGGGATGTAGCTCGCGCCCGCAACTTTAGCCAGCTTGCCCGCGACGTGGGAATGAGCCGCCAAGGGCTGGACAAGGCCCTTTCAGGCGATGGCAATCCGAGCCTCGCAACCGTGGTGAAAGTCGCTCAGGCGCTTGGCCTGCAGCTTGCCTTCAAACCGACCCATGGTGAACCCGCACCTGCCGCCCACTGATAGCTCGCGGGCTTTGCTATTCCCTACATTGACCAGGCCCGCCTGTTTAAAGAGATGTCCCTGACGAACAAAACCGAATTTATTGCCGCCCTGGCCCGTCATGGGGAGATGTCCAAAGTGGATGCGGAAGTAGTTCTCGGCGTTTTCGGAATCAACGGTATGCTCTGCAAGAGCGGGTCTGTTTTAGCCGCGTCCAGGATGATTTTGATTAACGGTTGCGATGTTGCTTTCTATATATTGCAGGCATGATATGACATAATAAACGGAATTTCGTTGGTTATGCCATTTTATGAGGCCAATATGTTGCATGCCTACAGCTTTTCAAACTTTCAGTCGTTTGCTCAGCAAACCACGGTTGATTTCCGTGTCACCAAAAAAGTCAGGGATTCGGACTGGATTTCTGAACGCCCAACCGGGGAGCGTGTGAGCAAGGTGATGGCTGTTCTGGGTGCAAATGCAGCAGGCAAGACGGCACTGTTGAAGCCTGCGGCATTCCTTGGCTGGTTTATCGCCGAGTCATTTCAGAACCCTGCAGGCAACGACATCCCTATTGTTCCGCATTTTGCCTACGCTGATCAGCCCAGTGAGTTTTCTTGCATTCTCGATTTTGATGGCAGACTCTGGCGCTATGAACTGGTCTGTACCCGGAAGAGGGTCTTGCGTGAGGCGCTTTATCACCGGCCTGCCAGCAAATTTCGATATGTATTCGTCCGGGAATATGACGAGCAGGCTGAAGGTTATGTGGTACGCCAGCAGGATTTTGGTTTGCCTGATGAGGCCATCGTCAATTTGCGACCGGATGTATCCCTGATTTCCTGGGGTGCGCAATATGGGGTTCCCATGGCGCAAACCATGGCGCGTCCCATGGTTTTTTCCAACGTTTCGTATATGGGCCGGCTGCCGACTGGGGATGACCTGATCTCTTCAGTGGCAAGGTATTATCGGGACAATCCGCAACAAAGAGCGCAGATGGTAAGGTTACTTTCTTCCTGGGATCTTGGTCTTTCAGATGTTCAGATTCGTGATATTCCCATTACTGATCGGGGTAATCCGGACAGGACGGATGTGCTTTCCATTCCCTACGGCCAGCATCTTTCCAGAACGGGCTCCCATGAGCTGCCTTTCCATATGGAGTCCAGTGGTACCAAGGGCGCTTTTATCCATCTGATGCGGATACTGTCTGTCCTGGAACGTGGCGGCATTGCTGTTGTGGATGAACTGGAGGGTGATCTGCACCCGCACATGCTGGAACCCATCCTTGATCTTTTTGCCAATGCCGAGATGAATCCGTACGACGCTCAGCTGCTTTTTTCCTGCCATGCTCCGGAAGTGCTGAACATTCTGGACAAGTCGCAGGTTATTCTGGTTGAAAAGGATGATCAGTGCGAAAGCGCAGCGATTCGGCTGGACAAGGTGGAAGGCATTCGTGCCGATGAAAATCACTACGCAAAATACATGGCGGGAGCGTATGGCGCGATCCCCCAGGTCTGATCATTCCCGGAACCGTTGGAGCGTTCGCAAAACGATACTGATTGTTGTTGAGGGTGCGGATGAAGAAGGATTTCTGAAACACGTGCGATCCATTTTCGTTCCCAGAGATTGCGGAATCAGCGTGACAATCAGAAATGCAAAGGGGAAGGGTGCTGACCACGTTCTACGAAAAGCCCTGACTGAGAAGGCGCGCAGCAGCTATGACAAGGTCGCTGCAATGTATGATACAGATACAGAAAACCCGCGCAGCGTTTTGAAAAATAATGCACTCAATAAACGGATCATACTGTTGCGCTCCGAACCATGTCTGGAGGCAACCTTGATCAAACTGGTGGGTGAAGACCCATATGCAGTGAATACGGACTGGAAAACGCGTGTGGAAAGCTTGCTGAACGGATATCCGCCCCGTGATCACCGGGCAGACTGGTCAAAGGTCACCGCTGGCATACTGCGAAATCAAAGATCACACCTGTCTGTGATCGATCACCTGCTAAACCTGCTGGATATTCATCCTTCAGTTCCATAGCCGGCAACCCCCACTTCCTTTCCCATTTTCCTGATAGTCGTTGACCAGCATCGTGGCTGGGTAGATCACGCATCGGGAGCTTCAATATGCAACAAATGGAATCTGTTTCTCGCGTTCAGGCGCAGATGCGCCGCTGGCGACGCCGGATTGGCGGCGCGGTTATTCTTACCATTGCCGGTGCCGGTCAGGCATTGGCCAGCACTTCAGGGGGCCTCCCCTGGGATGGACCGGTGCAAACCCTGCAGAATGATCTGACGGGCCCTATCGCCACGGGCATTTCCGTCGTGGCACTGCTGGGTGCCGGCGCCGCTCTTGCTTTCGGGGGCGATGAGCTGGGTGGCGTAGCCAAAAAACTGCTGTATCTGGTTCTGGCCATCGCCATTATTGTTCTTGGCAACAACTTCCTTTCAGCTCTTGGACTGTCCGGAGCACTGGTCTGAATTTCAGCAATAACACGGTCCGTGCCTCTCTCTGACGATATTTCAACGAGCCGAATACACAGGAACAGGTCTGCATATGGATGAAAACCGGCAGGAAGTAGACATTCACAGTTCTTTGAACCGCCCCCATCTGATTCTGGGCGGAGAGCGTAGCCTGGTGATGATGACCGGCATCATCGCGGCCGTATTTATTTTCAGCCTGCATCAGGTCTGGAGCGCCGTACTCGGGATTCTGCTCTGGTTTCTGGGACAGTGGGCGCTTGCCCAGGCCGCAAAACACGATCCGATACTGTCGCGGATAGGCATCCGCAGCCTGCGTTACCGCAGGTTTTACCCATCAGCCGCAACACCCTTTGGGCGCCTGCGCAAATACTGATAGCCGGTCTTTTTTGCAGACGAGGAACATCATGCTGAACCTGAAAGAATTTCGCAGTCGTGCCATGGGCCTGCCGGATCTGCTTCCCTGGGGATTTCTGGTGGACGACGGGATTGTTCTCACCAAATCCGGAGGCTTTCTGGCAGGATGGAGTTATCTCGGCCCTGATCTGGATTCGGCCACTCAGGCCGAGCTGGCGGCGATGGGAACACGGATAAACGCAGCCCTGTCACTGGGTGATGGTTGGGTGCTGAACTGCGATGCCGTTCGTGATCGTGCGCCGGGATACGCGCCGGAAGGGGCGTTCCCGGATCGCACCACCCAGCTCATCGATGCCGTTAGACGGCTTCGATACGATACGGAAACCCGTCACTATACCAGCCGTTATGTGCTGACCGTGACCTGGTTTCCGCCACCAGATGCTGCCGGCAAGGCCGCCATGCTTTTTGTCGAGGGCGGAGCGGACAAAACAGGAGCGGGTCAGAGGGCGCTGCAGAGTTTCAAGGACAGGCTGCTGGAAATTGAAGGCCGGTTGTCCTCATTCCTGAAAATACGGCGCCTGGCCGACAGGACCGATAGCCAGGGAATTCTGGACAGCCCATTGCTGGGCTTTCTGGAATCCTGCGTCAGCTTTGATGCCCATCCCATCCGTTTTCCGGAGGATGAGCCACCGGCTTATCTGGATGCCCGTCTCGGTCGTCATGATTTTGTGACCGGTTTCCAGCCGCGTGTAGATCGCCAGCATATCATGGCCATTGCCGTGGACGGTTTCCCGTCGGTGAGTTTCCCCGGCATTCTGGATTTTCTGTCACGCATGCCCATTCGTTACCGGTGGTCTAACCGCTTCATTTATCTGGACCCGGTTCAGGCGGAGAAGATCATCAACAGCCATCGCTCGCGCTGGAGTCAGAAGCGCAAGAGCCTGATGAACATGGTCCGTGAAAATGGCGGCGGGCAGGCCACCCATATCAACGTGGATGCCGACAACATGACAACAGACGCCATTGCCGCCATTGGTGAGGCCTCTTCGGGTGCAGTGCGCTTCGGTTACTACACGAGCGTCATCCTGCTGGCCCAAGAGGATCTGGCTGTTCTGGAATCCCAGGCCAGAGATCTCAAGCGGGCCATAGAAAATCAGGGATTTGGTGCCCGCATCGAAGATGTCAATGCCGTGGAAGCTTTTCTGGGCAGCATGCCCGGGGATACGAAAGCCAATGTCCGCCGGCCACTGGTTCATACCCTGAATCTCGCACACCTGTTGCCGTTCACCAGTGTCTGGGCAGGTCCGGACCAGAATCCGTGCCCGTTCTATCCCCCTGATTCCCCGCCACTGTTCTGGGCGAGTACGGATGGTTTCACGCCCTTTCGGGTGAGCCTGCATGCCGGTGATCTGGGACACACGGAAATACTGGGACCAACGGGCGCTGGTAAATCGACGCTGCTGGCCCTTCTGGCCGCCCAGCATTTCCGGTATCCCCGTGCCCAGGTTTTTGCTTTCGACAAGGGCTATTCCATGTATCCACTGGTATCTGCAGCCGGTGGCGAACATTATGACATTGCGGGAGAGGGGGAAGAACTGACTTTCTGCCCGCTGCTGCAGGTAGACAAGGCTTCCGAGCGTGACTGGGCGGCAGAATGGATTGAGAGCCTTCTGGATCTGCAGGGATTGTCTGCAACCCCGGTCATCCGGGAAGAGATCAGCCGCGCACTGCAGCAGATGGGGGCCAATACCACGGCGGAAGAGCGGACCATGAGTCATTTTCTGACCATCATCCAGAACGTGGGTGGTGCGCCCATCAAGGAATCCCTGCGCTATTACACCCTCGGTGAACCGGGTGGAAGTCTTCTGGATGCCAGCTCGGACAGTCTGGCCCAGGATGTTTTTCAGGTTTTTGAGATCGGGCACCTGATGAACAAGGGACCGAAAGTACTGATGCCGGTCCTGACCTATCTGTTTCACCGGCTGGAACAGCGTTTCCGTGGACAGCCGACCCTGCTGATTCTGGATGAGGCATGGGTCATGTTTGGGCATGAAACCTTCAAGGCCAAAATCCGGGAATGGCTCAAGGTGCTCCGTAAAGCCAACGTGGCGGTCATTTTTGCCACCCAGTCGCTATCGGATCTGCAGAAATCCGGAATTGCCGATGTGGTCCATGAATCCTGTCCGACCAAGATCCTGTTGCCCAACGCTGAAGCCATGACGGAGAACAGTCGTCCTTTTTACCAGGCGATGGGGCTTAATGACCGGCAGATACAGATTCTGGCTACCGCCACACCAAAGCGGCAGTACTACATGATGCATCCGGACGGGAGACGGCTCTTTGAGCTGGGTCTGTGTCTGGAAGAACTGGCGTTCCTGGGGGCATCGGATCCGGAGACCATCAACCGTATCAGGGAAATGATCCATGATCATGGCGAGGCCTGGCCCGCCTGGTGGTTACGGGAACGCGGGCTGCCAGAAGCGGCATCCATCTGGGAATCGTACTGAGTTTCCCGTCCCGCCGATAAGATCATCATCCGTTTGTGACGTCACCCGAAGGAGAGACCCATGCGCATCCGTTTTTCAGTCCTTGCCCTGACCGTATTGACTGCCACTGCCAGTGCTCCCGCGCTGGCGGGAGGCGGCATCGGTATCAATCCCCTGCAGGCAACCCTGCCCGAGCAGCTAACCCAGGAAATCACTTCAGTAGCGAAACTGGCCAAGCAGGCGCAGTCCGTCGAGGAAGAAATACAGTCCGTTGAAAATCAGGTGCAGAA
>NZ_JBYCKP010000067.1:0-3269 GCF_057473445.1 Acidithiobacillus sp. TH-A36
AGATCCAACCCTGCCAGGGCATCCTGTTGCCCGCCGGGATAGCGCAGATGCACATCCTTTAGCAGCAAATCAGGCTGTTGCACCTTGGGCGCCGGGCCACTGGCATCGGGAAAGGGCAAGGCGCTGTCTGCCACCGAGAAAATCCGTCGGGCTGCCTGCCGGGTCTGGCCCAGAAACTGAAAAGCCAGAGGCAAGGCGACAATGGCTTCAAAGGAACCCATTACCCCCAAGGCAAACATGGGTAAATCGGAAGGCCCGAGATGGCCGCCGTGGATCAGGGGGATGGCGAGAATCAAAATCACCCAGATCGCCAGATTGCCCATAAAACTCATGCCCGCAGTGCCCAGCCCGCTGATCTGCGCCATTTTCGCCTGTCTCTGCAAAATGGCATCGTTGAGCGCACGACTGCGACGCAGGATTTCGGGACCGGCTCCGTAAGTGAGCAACTCGCCCATACCTTGCATGCCGTCTACAATCTGGACCCGATAGTCAGATTGCAAATCCGTCATTTCCGCCCCACTGCGGGCACCCAGGCGTTCAGCTACGAACGGCAGGACCAGACCGGAAACAGCCAGGAACAAAAACAGGGCAATCGCCAGGCGCCAGGAAAAAAAGGCAAAAAAACCGGACATCAGCACAGTAGCCATTCCGGCTACCAGAAATGGCGTAAATACCCGCAAATAAAAATTGTTCAGGGTGTCTATGTCGGCGACCAGACGGGACAGGATGTCTCCTGAGCGATAGCCCTGTAATCCGGCCGGGGCCAGAGGCTCCAGACGGCTGTAAAACCAGCTGCGCAGTTGAGCCAGCAGCCGGAAGGTGGCCTCGTGGGTGATCACCCGCTCCAGCCAGCGGGAAATCACCCGCGTCGTCGCAAAAGCCCGAACTCCGGCAGCGGGCAGGAAAAAATTATATAAATTGAGCGTGGCATAACCACCCAAGCCCGCCAGTGCCGCACTGGCCAGAAACCAACCGGAAAGCGCCAGCAATCCAAAGTTGGACAATATGGTAAGCAGCGCCAGAAAAGCGCCACCCAACATCCAGAACTTATAGGGGAAAAACAGTTTTAAAAGACGAATGTAATCAGACATGGGTTTCCCCCCGGTAGGCAGCGACCATACGGGCATACACCCCGCCCGCTGCAAGCAGCTCCTGGTGGCTTCCACTTTCGGCCACCCGGCCTGCATCCATGACAATAATATGATCAGCCCGTTCTGCCGTGGCCAGACGATGGGCGATGACTATCGCTGTGCGCCCTGTAATTAACTTTTGCATGGCATCCAGCACCAGTGATTCATTTTCCATATCGAGATTGGCAGTGGCTTCATCCAGTATGAAAAGTGGCGGATTTTTAAGAAAAGCCCGCGCCAGCGCTATGCGCTGGATTTGCCCACCAGAAAGCCCCTGGCCTAAATCACCAATCATCGTCTCAAAACCATCAGGCAGGTTTTCAATGAACTCCAGTGCGTGGGCATTTTGCGCAGCTTCGCGCAGTGCAGTCAGATCTGCATCCGGGCGGCCGATCCGGATATTATCCCCCAGACTGCCATGGAAAAGACGGGGATTTTGCGGCACCCAGGCCAGTTGCTTCCACCAGAGTTCCGGCTCTATGGCATTCAGCGGCATCTGCCCATTGACGAGAATGTCGCCCTCACTGGCTTGCACAAAACCCAGCAAGGCACTGGCCAGGGTGCTTTTTCCGGCACCGCTGGCCCCCACCAAAGCGGTGACTTTACCCGCCGGAAACTCGGCATTCACGCCCTCCAGTGCGCTGCGTCCCGCTTCATAGGAAAAATGCAGATTGCGCACCGACAGACTGATTTCAGTAGAAGGCGAATATTCCACAGCCTGCTGGGGCTTTTCCGGCAATGGCATGTCCAGTATTTCGAAAATTCTTTTGGCAGCCGCTATGGCGCTCATGCGGGCATGATAGTGGGTCGATAACCCCCGCAGCGGATTAAAATACTCCGGTGCCAGGAGCAGGACGAAAAAGGCGGTAAAAAAGGTGACTGAGGCATGGACCTGCAGCAGTCTGGCGCCCAGCGAGACCGCCACCAGGGCGATGGAAAGGCTGGCAAAAAACTCCAGCACGGCCGAGGTCAGAAAGGCAACGCGCAGGCCCGCCATGGTGCTGCGTCGGTAGTCGTCAGAAATTCTGGCCACAATTTCGATTTCATCTTTGGCGCGACCAAAAATCTTGAGCGTGGTCAGACCTTGCACCACATCCAGGAAATGCGCGCTCATCAACAGCATTTTTCGCCACTGACGCTGGTTAACCGCTTCGGCCGCATAACCTACCAACACCATGAAAAAAGGAACCAGAGGGCCGGTTATCAGCAATATCAAACCGCTGATCCAGTCTTCGGGAAATACCACAATCAAAATCGCCAGAGGTATCAGACTCACCAGGGCCATTTGTGGTAAATAGCGGGAAAAGTAAGGCTCCAAAGCCTCCACACCTTCGATCATGGTGCTGGCGATATCAGCGCTGCGTTCGCCGGCAATGGCCACCGGCCCCAGTTGCAAAAGGTGCTTCAGCAACTGTTCGCGCAAATAGGTTTTGATGCGGGCACTGGCCCGAAAAGCCACCAGCTCCCCCGCCCAGGATAAAGCGGCACGCAGGACAAAAAGCCCCAGCAAAGCCCAAAGTAGTGGCATCACGGCTGCGAGACTGAGGCCCTGGAATGACACGCCGTTGATGATATGGGCGAGAATAAAAGCCTGAAGGATAATCAGCAGACCAGCCGCCAGCCCCAAGCCTATGCCAAAATACAGGGCGCCTCGAGTCCGACGCCCCTCCTGCATTAATCTCTGATCAATTCGTTCCGCTTTCGCCATCATCAACCTCTAATATACTGGATGCACTTTAGCACAGCGTAGTACTTTCCTCATCCTGCAGACGCCATGCAGCCCTCAGTCACCCAGAAAAAGCGTCAGCACTCCGGTATAACCGTATATTTTATCATGAGAAATTTCTCCATTCGCAAAAAAACCAACCAACGGGAAATGGCCCAGATGCGCCTCAATCAGACGCAACTCCGCAGAATCGGGGCCAAACAGCCCTTCACCTCTGCCCAGACAGGAAAAATACAAGCCTCCGCGAATGTTTCGACCAGCCACCAGTTTCTTCAGGTCTGTCAGCATCCGCAACAAATCTTCCCGGGCCGTAGTGCCATCGCGCTTGCAAAACATCAGCGATTGACCGGATTCCACATATTCACCAATCGCCATCAATTTACGATCCGTGTCCACACCAATCAGATTGCGGA
>NZ_JBYCKP010000068.1:0-6729 GCF_057473445.1 Acidithiobacillus sp. TH-A36
CCAGCCAGAAAGCCATCCGCAAAGGCCTCCACGTCCAGGACCGCTTTATCGGTTTCCACTTCGGCAACAGCCTCGCCCTTTTTGATGGCATCGCCAACGGACTTGTTCCAGCGTGTCAGCCGACCGGTTTGCATGGTATCCGACAATACCGGCATGGTAATGGGGTTTTTCATGATTGACCTCCCTGCGTGCCCAACATTTGCCGGGCTGCCGTAATGATGTCTGCCGTGCGCGGGATACTGGCTGCTTCGAGCTTACCATTGAAGGGGGTAGGGATATCCAGTCCAGCCACCCTCTGGATGGGACGATCCAGAAAATAAAAGCAGCGCTCCTGAAAGGTGGCGCTCAATTCCGCACCCGCTCCGGCAAAACGACAGTCCTCTTCCACAATCAGGCAGTGATGGGTTTGCTGCACAGATTGCACGCAGGTATCCCAGTCGATGGGTGCCAGACTGCGCAAATCAATGACCGTCATGGCAATGCCTTCCTTGGCCAGAATGTCCGCAGCTTCCAGAGCCAGAATCACCATCCGGGAATAAGCAATACAGGTAATGTCCCGTCCCTGACGGCGGAGCAAAGCCTGATGAATAGGCGGGGCAACAGCCGCCTCATCAACATGATCCTTGGTGAAATACAGCAGTTCATGCTCCAGAACAATGAGCGCGTCATCACTATGAATGGCCTGGCGTAATTGCCAGTAGGCATCCTGAGGCGTGGCTGGAACGGCTATCCGCAATCCGGGCACGTTCATCAGGGTATGCTCCAGGCGCTGGGAATGCTGGGCACCCAGTTGCCGGGCAATGCCACCCGGCATGCGAATGGTCAGGGGCATGGGAAATTGCCCTCCGGACATGAACGGGATCTTGGCGGCCATGTTGATGATGGCGTCAATCGCAAACAGAGCAAAATTGATGGTCATGATTTCGACCACCGGGCGCAGACCCAGCATTGCCGCGCCCACACCAAGGCCGGTAAAACTGTTTTCGGAAATGGGCGTATCGCGCACGCGCCATTCGCCATACTTGGCCATGAGCCCCTCGGTTACCCGATAGGTTCCGCCATAAAGACCCACGTCTTCACCCAGGGTGATGACACTTTCATCCGCCGCCATTTCGGCATCCATGGCCCGATTCAGCGCTTGCCAATAAAATAGCTCGTTCATTGGGCTGTCTCCATCAGTACTTCATAACGGCGATTGTGATGAAAGATGGACCAGGCATCCTGCATGTCCGGCTCCGCACTTTGCTGGGCAAAACGGACGGCGTCATCCACTTCCGTCTGCACTTCCTGACGCAAACGGGTGATTTCCGCCTCGTCGAGATGACCTTCCTGGCAGCAATGGTCACTAAAGTGGCTAATGCAGTCGGCTCCTGCGGCAGCCATGGCTTCTGCTGAGGGATAAGCAGATTCTGCTTCGTGGATGGCTGCGGCAATGGGATCGTTGGCCTGATACGCATTCAGTTCCACATTGGGGCGATAGCTCGCCGGATCCGCCATGGAGTGTCCGCGATAACGGTAGGTTTCCAGCTCCAGAAATTGCGGGCCGTCGCCGCTGCGAACCCGCTCCAGCGCCTTGCGGGCAGAGGCATGCACCGCAAGAACATCCATGCCATCGACTTTTTCCGCTGGGATTCCATAGCCGCAGGCCCGTTTATACACCTCGGTAATGGCCGAATGGCGGTGAATTTCCGTACCGATCTGATAATGATTATTTTCACAGACAAAGAGAATGGGAAGTTTCCAGAGTGCCGCCATATTCAGGGATTCATGAAAAGTGCCCTGGTTGACCGCGCCATCGCCAAAAAAGCAGATCACGGCTTCCGGCAGACGGCGGTAGGCGACGGCGTAAGCCGCCCCCAAAGCGATGGGAAAGGTTTCGCCGACAATGGCATAGCCCCCCAGAAAGCGCCGACTGGCATCAAACAGATGCATGGAACCGCCCATCCCTTTGCTGATGCCGGTGATCTTGCCCTGCAGTTCCGCCATGATTTCCCGTGCAGGAATTCCCCGGACCAGGGCATGGACATGCTCCCGATAGGTGCTGACCACATAGTCCCCCGGCTCGGCGGCATGCAGCACGCCCACGGCTACCGCCTCCTCTCCCGGATACAGGTGCAAAAATCCGGCAATCTGGCCCTGGGCATATCCCTGGGCAGCGGCCTCCTCAAAAGCCCGGGCGCGGAGCATATCCCAGAGCATGGCGCGCATCTGCAATCTATCCATGGGTGTTCTCCGGCAGGAATTCATCCAGCGCCTTGCTCAGTGGCACCAGATACATCAAGGCTGGGCCGCCATGCATAATGACCGCCATGAAACCGGCACTCATGATTTCATCGCGACTGGCCCCGGCTTCAATGGCGCTTTTTGTGTGTAAGGCGATGCACCATTCACATTGCGCGGCCACGGACAGAGCCACGTTGATCAACTCCTTTTGTGCCGCACTGAGGGCCGGGTTTCCTTCCGCCTTCCCCATAAAGCCCAAAAAGGAATTGATTTCCGAGGGATAATCCTGCTTGAGACTTTCCATCAACTGATGTACTTCGGTGAGTCGATCTTTAGCGGTCATGGTATTTCTCCGAATCAGGGGGCGCACTAAGAGAACATTATTTTGAATCTCCGCTTCTCATGAAATGGGTGAAAGCCTGCCGGATGGTCCGTTGAAACCCGACACCATCCCGCTCCAATTGGATCAGATCTGGTTGCAGAGAATGATTGAGAGTGCGCAAAAACCGGCTCTGATGGGCTGCCTCATGATCCATCAGGCGGTGAATGCCCAACTTGGCAAGATCGGCCAGTACCATCCACACAATGTTGTACGCCCATACCAGTCCAATGGTCGTCCAGGGTATCGCCGGCATCAGCCAGCCGAAGCCAACAATTGCCACACCCACAATCTGGGTACCCAGGATGGCCAGCAGGAGAATGGGCGCAGGGTAGGGGGGGCGCCAGAAAGGCCCGCGGACCCGGGTCAGGAACAACATGAGATGCCCCCCAGCAATCAGCTGCAGGAACATGATGCTTTGTGCTTCCGGCAGAGGAATAT
The DNA here is from genome assembly GCF_057473445.1 of Acidithiobacillus sp. TH-A36. Lineage (NCBI taxonomy): Bacteria > Pseudomonadati > Pseudomonadota > Acidithiobacillia > Acidithiobacillales > Acidithiobacillaceae > Acidithiobacillus > Acidithiobacillus sp. TH-A36. Next base: position 3,044 of record NZ_JBYCKP010000068.1, read on the forward strand.
GAAACACAAAGCGGGTAAGGAGATAAAGCCCAAAGGTCCCCGCAAAAGCCAGGAGCCCCATGGCTGAAGACAGACTCAGCACTCTCGGCATTTCCCAATGAACAGGGGATTTCTGTACGGCAGTATGGTCCCAGGCAATAGTCATGATGGGAATGTCATCGAGCAGGGAAAGCAGAACAACCATGATGGCCGTCAACGGATAAGAGTTGAAAATCAGCATGGCAATGACCACAAAAAACAGAATATCCAGCGTCATGGCGATACGATAAACCGTATAACTGGTCATCCGCTCAAAAATACGCCGCGCCTCCTCGACAGCCTTGACGATCACATTCAGACCCGGCGCCGTCAGAATCAGGGCGGCGGCGCCGCGTGCAGCGTCGGTGGCTCCCGACACGGCAATACCCACATCGGCCTGTTTGAGCGCCGGCGCATCGTTCACGCCATCGCCGGTCATGGCGACAATATGCCCGCGTTGCTGCAGGGCTTTGACAATGGCGTATTTATGTTCAGGAAACACCTGGGCAAAACCATCAGAGTGCTCAATTTCATCACCCAGTGCCGGGGGAAGTATCCCGCCCTCGGCAAATTTCGAGAGCTGGTCATCCACGGTCAGAATATGCGTGCCCAGGTTCAATTGACCGGCAATTTCACTGGCAATGGCCTGATGATCACCCGTCACCATCTTGACTTCAATACCGTGTTCCTGCGCTTCCATAATGGTCTGTTTGGAATCGACCCGGGGCGGATCCAGCAATGAAAGAATCCCGAGAAAACGCCAGTTCTGCGCATCATCGTCGGAACGGACCACGCCCAGCGTACGAAACCCCTTGGCGGCGGCATCCTCCACCACTTTTTCGGCCTTGGCACGTTCGGCATCAGCCAGTTTGGCCATTTCAATGAGAACCTGGGGTGCCCCCTTGCTTACCCGAAACTTTTTCCCGTCGCTTCCGTGAAGTTGCCCTTCCGTACGCTTGGAGATGGGATCAAAAGGAATGAATTTGTCCTGAGTGAAAGCCGCGAGGGTTTTATCGCGATCGGGAAGTCCGGCAAGCACTGCATCATCAATGGCGTCCGCGTCTTCCGCCTTACTGGCCAAGGCCGCCGCAAGAATGAGTTCCTGTTCATTCTGCGCGGCAAACAGGGCGCTTTCCCCCAAGGTAATGATGTTTTGAGTCAAGGTTCCAGTTTTATCCGAGCAGAGAATATCCACCCCGGCCATTTCCTCAATGGAAGTCAATTTAGAAACAATGGCCTTCATGCGCGATAGGGCCAGAGCCCCCAGAGCCATGGTGACGGACAACACCGCCGGCATGGCGACCGGAATGGAAGCCACTACCACCACCAGGACAAAAGCCAGCAGGGTCAAAAACGGCAAGCCACGGACTAATTCTACAACAATCAGCAATAACGAAAGGGATAGAGCCAGAACAATTAAAAAGTTACCGATATTAAGTACGGCTTTTTGAAAGTGCGAAACGGGAGCGGCTTTTTGCACCAGACTCGCCGTACGTCCGAAAAAAGTCGCAGAACCGGTTGCATAGACCAGCCCCAGCATTTCACCCTGCCTGGCAATAGTTCCTGAGTAGGCCACGTCTCCGGGTTTTTTGTTCACCGGTAAAGACTCGCCCGTCAGAGCGGATTGATCCACGGACAGATAATCACCGGAAATGAGTTTGATATCCGCCGGTAGAATATCCCCCAAGCGCAGACGAACGACGTCACCCGGCACCAGTTGCGCTGCGTCAATGCTTTGCCATTGCTGATCGCGCAAGACCCGCGCTTTGAGCGCCAGTTGATTTTTCAGCGCCTTGAGGGCGTCATTGGCACCTTTTTCTTCCCAAAAACCAATGCCACCGTTGATGAGCAGCATGGCAAAAATGACAAAAAAGCTCTTCCAGTCGCCGTTGATGGCCGATAAAACGGCCGCAACCTCAATCATCCAGGGGATAGGTGCCCAAAAATAGGAAATCAATCTACGCCAGAGCGGAGTTTCTTTTTCTTCCAGAAGGTTGCTGCCAAATTGCGCCAGGCGGGTACTGGCTTCACTGCTGCTTAAACCTTTATCGATACTTTCCAGAGCCTGAAAGCTGGCATCCAAATCCAGGCTTTCAAAACTCTTTGCATCAACTGGTTGCATGCGACGGTCTCCCTTTATGAAAATTCTCTACAGAAAACATCTGACCCGCTCACAATTCAAATCTCAATATCCTAATATAAGATAGCACAAGATTCGTTCTGGCAATCTGACTTCGCCATATTCGTGACCATGAGTATAGACAAGGTGAAAGAATCATCATGAATTTTAATGATATATTCATATCTGCCTGTTGTTTGCTTGTGCTAGGCTTTGCAGGATTGGATTCAACGTGGAGGGCTGCAAAATGACTGTTCAGGAAGTGGATTTGTTATGCGTAGGTGCAGGTGGCGCCGCCTATCCGGCCGCTTTTCGTCTGGCAAAAGCTGGAAAGAAGGTACTCATGGTCGATCCGAAGGGGGTCATGAGTGGTAACTGTCTGTATGAAGGTTGTGTTCCTTCCAAGGCGGTTCGGGAAACAGCCGCTTTTTACCAGGATGCTCAGCGTTTTCAGCCCTACGGACTGGGCGGCAATCTGCACGTGGATTTTGCCGCCCTGATGCAGCACAAAGATGCCATTCAGGAGCGGCGTTATGCCCAGCACGCAGCGGAACTGGCCGCAGAACCTCTTATCCGCTTGATCAAGGGCGTAGCGCGCCTGTTAGATCCCCATACGGTGAAAGTAGATACAGATGCGGGAACGGATACCTATCATGCCCGGCATATCCTGATCGCCAGTGGCTCGGACGTGTTCATTCCGCCCTTGCCCGTTGCTGAATGGTGCCTGACCAGTCATGATCTTTATAAACCCTCGCCAGCCATGCGGGCCTTGCCCGAAAAACTGCTGGTTATCGGCGGTGGCTACATAGGGCTGGAAACAGCGACATTTTTTGCGGCCTTGGGTACGGAAGTTACCTTGCTGCAAAAAGGCGCACAAATCCTGAATGGCATGGATCCAGGCATGGTCAACCTGCTGCTGCCTTTACTACCCAAAGGGCTTGAACTTCGCACCAATGTAGAGGTGCAACGCGTTGAGAATACAGGCACAGGTCGTCGCGTTGTCTGGCTTCAGGACGGCAAGGAACAAAATCAGGAGGTCGATGTAGTCCTGCTCGCCGTGGGGCGTCGTCCGGTCATTCCAGAGGGTGCAGAAGCTCTGGGGATTGCGTTTGATCATCATGGTATCCAGGTGGGTCCCAGCCTGCAAACCCGCTTTCCGCATATTTATGCAGCAGGGGATGTCAATGGACGGGTACCACTTTTTCACGCAGCAGTGCGTCAGTCTCTGGTGGCAGGCCACAATATTCTGGCGGGGAACGTTCCTGCGGATTATGCGGATTTTGACCATGTGCCGACAACGATATTCACCTTGCCAGCAGCAGCCTACATCGGCCTGACACCGGCCAAGGTCTCTCCTGGATCTTTGCTGGAAGCCCGCTATGCCTTTTCAGAGGACTCCAGAGCGCAGATTCTGGAACGTCTGGATGGCGAAATCCGGCTCTTTTTCGAGCCCGGCAGTTTGCGGATTCGCGGGGCATGGATTGTGGGCATTGACGCAGGCAGTCTGATTGGACAGGTCGGCACGGCCATTGCGGGCGGAATGACGGCC
>NZ_JBYCKP010000069.1:0-1115 GCF_057473445.1 Acidithiobacillus sp. TH-A36
GTCTGGACAAACATTGACCAGGGTCTGCGCCTCAGCAACGTGTCTCGGGTTGAAGTCGATAAATGGCGTACCTGGTTTTTGCAGCATCAGGGCAAACTCGAAGAAATTCTCGGCAATTCTCGCCCCTTCCTCTATTACGTAGTCAACGCCGTTTCTCAACGCGGCCTGCCCATGGAACTGGCGCTGCTGCCTGCCATTGAGAGCGGCTACAATCCTAAAGCCTATTCTCCTGCCGCCGCCGCAGGGCTCTGGCAGTTTGTGCCCGGAACCGCGCGGAGTTTTGGATTGCAAAATACGCGTTACGGGGATCCCCGCCTGAGTCTGACGGCTTCGACCAACGCCGCCCTGGATTACCTGTCTTATTTATACAATTATTTTGGTGGAAACTGGCTCCTGGCGATTGCTGCCTACAATGCCGGACAGGGTACGGTTTCCGCCGCTATCCAGCAAAACGTGGCAGCCGGCCAACCTACCGATTTCTGGGATCTGAATCTTCCCGAACAAACTGAAAATTACGTGGCCGAATTATTGGGTCTTGCCCAGGTCATCAAAAATGCCAAGGCTTACCACGTCAGTCTGCCCTATATCCCCAACACGGCCCACATAGCGGTAGTCACCACCCCTAAATCAGTCGCCCTCAATGTGGCTGCCAGTCTGATGAATGTCCCGGTGCGCGAATTGCAGCACCTCAATGCCGGAATCAGTTATGGCGTAGTCCCGGCGGACTATCAGCTTGTAGTTCCCAAGGACAAGGCGGCCACCCTGAAAACAGCGCTGTTGACCATGCCGCAGGAGGTAGCAGCTCAGGCTTTGCCCGTCGCACAACCGGCCGTCGCTGCCACACCGGTGGCCCAGCCCGTCACCCAACCTCGGCTCAGCCATTTGACGGTACATCCAGGGAACACCCTGTCACAAATAGCCATGCAGGCCGGGGTCAGTGTTCAGCAGATGAAGCAGTGGAATCATCTGCGCTCCGCGCGTGACCTGCAGGTGGGCCAGCAGCTGGTGGTTTATGGCGGTCATCATCTGGAAAACGCCACTTATAGCCAGCCAGCCAGTCACCGTCTCGTCGTGCACTCCGGAAATACCCTTTCGGGACTGGCGCAGCAGGCTGG
>NZ_JBYCKP010000070.1:0-3833 GCF_057473445.1 Acidithiobacillus sp. TH-A36
GCCTCATTGGCAATAGCGCCGACAATATTCTTGATCTGGGCGCCGTGATCTTCGCCGACATCCAGACGGAAGCGCCGCATCGGCTGGTCATCAGCAAGGGGTTTACGGGGTATGCGGTTGGCACCGCGATCACTGCGCACCGGCCTTTCGTCATCGCCGCGCCGCCGTGAAGAGCTTGGCCGCCCCGATCCTGAGGACTCAGTACGCATGGGCCGGGTGGGTTCTTCAACAGGCACCAGTGGCCGTTCTTTTTGCACCATGTAGGCCAGGGCTGCCGCAATTTCACTGAGGCCTACGTCATGCTCCTGCTGATAATCGGCAATGAGCGATTCAAAAACCGACAAATCCTGAGCGTTGATGACTTCCGACAATTGGTCCTTGAACTGGGTCATGCGGCGGTCGGCCACATCTTCGATGCTCGGCAGATGCATAGCCGTAATCGTCTGGCCGGTGGCCTTTTCAATGGCACGCAACAAATGCCGCTCGCGCGGAGCCACAAAGAGGATGGCATCACCGGCTCGGCCCGCCCGTCCGGTACGCCCAATCCGATGCACATAAGCCTCTGTATCATTGGGAATATCGTAATTAATGACGTGGGTGATGCGTTCCACATCCAGGCCCCGCGCCGCGACATCCGTAGCAATCACAATATCCAGAGCACCGGATTTCAAGCGTTCGATGGTTTGTTCACGCAGGGCCTGACTCAGATCACCATTCAGGGCACCGCAGGCATAACCGCGTGCTTCCAGACGCTCGGCGAGTTCTACAGTCGCCGTTTTTGTGCGCACAAATACAATCCAGGCATTGCTGTCTTCGACTTCCAGAATCCGGGTCAGCGCATCCAGCTTGTGGGTACCGCTCACTTGCCAGTAACGCTGGCGAATAGTGGCCACGGTGGTCGTCGCCGACTTGATCTTGATTTCAAGAGGGTCCTTGAGATAGGTTTTTGCAATCCGGCGAATGGCATCGGGCATGGTCGCCGAGAACAGGGCCACCTGCCGACCATCGGGCGTGTGCTGCAGGATGTCTTCCACTGCATCAATAAAGCCCATGCGCAGCATTTCGTCGGCCTCATCCAGAACTACCGCCTGCAATTGGTCAAGGCGCAGGGTTTTGCGGCGCAGATGATCCTGAATGCGCCCCGGAGTCCCTACTATCACATGCACACCCCGCTGCAGCTGCTTCAGTTGCAAGCCCATGGATTGTCCGCCGTAAATAGGCAACACATGAAAACCCGGCAGAAATTTGGCGTAGCTTTGCATGGCCTCGGCAACCTGAATGGCCAGTTCACGCGTAGGCGCCAGAACGAGTAATTGCGGAATACGCAGGCCAACATCCACGCGGCTGAGCAGTGGCAAGGCAAAAGCCGCTGTCTTACCCGTACCCGTCTGGGCGAGGCCAATGACATCACGGCCTTCCAGCAGCGGCGGAATACTTTGCTCCTGAATCGGGGAAGGCTGTTCATAGCCGATCTCCGCCACCGCCTTCTGCAAAGGTTCGGCAAGAGCAAAATCACTAAAACGGAGATCAGATTGTTGAGACATGGACACACCCGGAAGAGAATTCAGGGTCCGAACTATACGCCAATTATCGCGAACTTGCAGTGTTTTCTTGTCGATAAATGCGGTTCGGCAAAATCAGTCGGCGTCGAGTACCGCCTGCAGTTCTGTTTGAATCGCCAGATCTGCCCCGGGACCAACGGGCGTCCTGTCTGCTACAAAGGTATCTGTGAAGGCATATTCAAAATGCACATCCTGGAGGCCGAGGCTGCCGAAAATGCGGGTTTCCCAGGAATGATCATCGGCATGGGCCATCAGGGTAGGCCATTGGTCCGGACTGGCACATTCGAGGATAGGACCAAAAAAGATAGCGCCTGGCTTGTTTTTCAGGCGTAAAGCACAACTGCCGGGGGTGCGGCCAGACATTGGCAGAAAATCAATGGTGCGCGTCAGGCGCAACTTGCTATCCAGGGCAATATCAATGGGCGTGTTCAAAAATTGGGCCTCGGCGGGCTGCGCCACCAGCTTGCAACCGGCCTGCTTCCAAAGCAACACATCCTGCGCCCCAAAATGGCTGGGCAAAAACAATATCTGCAGCGGAGCCAACGCTTCCAGTTCAGCCTTCAATGCCTCGGTATATACCGGCGCGTTGACGAGAATGCCCCCGGCATCTTTATCTGCAATAAAATATACTGCTGGCTGTGCGCCCCCACCTTCTACGTGGTAAATATCCCGGTCGAAGAAACTGCACAACTTTTGCATACTCTGCTCCTGCCTCGGTCATTCCAGATGATGCTTGCAGTATAAACATAATCTTCGCTGAAACTCATCTTGCGACTGTTTTTGGTCGTTGTGGATACAGACCACTGTGGCATAATCCATCCATGAATATACTCCTGCTGGTTGCTGCCCTGATCATCATTCTCGCCGGGGCCGAGGCGTTTACCAATGCCCTGGAACATCTGGGTGACCGCCTCGGCATATCCGAAGGGGTCACCGGTTCGATATTTGCCGCTGTAGGCACGGCACTGCCGGAGGCTATGGTCCCCATCGTCGCGGTATTTGCTGCCGCATCGGGAAAACCCGCCCATCTTGGTGAAGAAGTCGGTGTCGGTGCCATTCTGGGTGCGCCCATGATGTTATCCACCCTGACCTTGTTCCTGATGGCCGTTTTTGTGTCTCCGCAACGGGGCTGGCAGGGTGCCCTGCAGCCAGAACCCAGCGGATTACGCCGTGATCTGGGATGGTTTCTGGCCGCTTTTGGTCTCTCCTGCGTCGCCTTGTTTGTCCCTCATCATATTACCCTGGTACGGGTAGGCATCGCCCTGATTCTGATCACCCTGTATTTTTTGTATGTGCTGGTCACCCTACGCGCTTCGGCAGCCCTGGTTGCCGAGGGTCATGGCACAGAAGCTGGTCATGCCTTATACCTCAGCAAAACAGGTTTACCCGTGCAAATGCCGGTGATTCTGCTGCAACTGGCGATTGGCTTGGGCATGATCGTGTTTGGTGCCAGTTTATTTGTGGATGGTATTGAAGGGTTATCCCACTGGCTCGGCATCTCGGCGCTGATCCTGTCGCTGCTGGTGGTTCCCATTGCCACTGAGCTTCCGGAAAAAATCAACAGCATCCTATGGATTCGGCGCGGCAAAGATACCCTCGCCTTTGGCAACATCACCGGCGCGCTGGTTTTTCAGGGCAGCCTCCTGCCCGCCATTGGCGTATTACTCACCCCCTGGTCGCCCTCCTTCCCCGTACTGCTGGGGGCGGGACTCACTTTGTTGGCCGGCACTTATACCTATTTGCTGGTCATTCGTGGGGTCGTCCTGCGTCCATACCACTTTGTGGTAAATGGTTTGTGCTATGCCACCTACTTTTTTGCCTTAACCTGAAGGTATCTGCTTGGCTGCTGCGAACAAACAAGGGACTCGCCGCTGGTGTCCTGCTTTTGCTAGACTAGACTCATGCCCCGGTAGCTCAGTGGATAGAGCAACCGCCTCCTAAGCGGTAGGTCGCGCGTTCGATTCGCGCTCGGGGCACCATTCCGACGCAATTTCTAAGCAATCTCTAATCAGAGCTGACCCTCGTACTCTTCCAGTGGCTTAGCAACGCAATACCAACTAGAAATACCGGCAAAACCATTGCGAGAACAGGAACCCGGAAAAGAAAAAAAGCAAACAAAATCGCGCCAACCAGATATGCAAATAGCGCAGCTAGCTGTTGACGCCAGGCAAAGGGAAGCGGGCGTTTCTTGCGAAGATTTTCGACAAAAGTAATGACAATGCTGGTCAAGGTATTCGTGAACACGACAGAAGGAACGCCTGCGACATTAAT
>NZ_JBYCKP010000071.1:0-5621 GCF_057473445.1 Acidithiobacillus sp. TH-A36
CCGTGACGCACAATCTGATGAATCATGTGGTCGAGAAAAGGCAGGCCGGTATGCAGATCCGCCTGTCCCGAGCCATCCAGATTGATCTGGACGCGAATCTGGGTTTCAAGGGTGTTTCTTTCGACTTCAGCTTGGCGCGGCTTCACAGTAATGACTCCAGTACGGAGAGAAAACGGCTGTTTTCGGCAGGTTTGCCGACACTTACCCGCAGATAGTCGCCGAGACGGGGGTGGCCTGTAAAGGCTTTGATCAATATCCCCCCGTTTTTCAGACCTGCGTAAATTTCTGCCGCTTTTCCGGGCGTATGAAAAAGCAGGAAATTGGCGGCACTGGGCCAGACTGCCAGACCCATGGCGGAGATGGCCTTGAACATTTTGTCTCGTTCGGCGCGCAGAATATCCGCCTGTTCATCAAGTACGGTACTGTGCTGGAGATAAAAGGCCGCGCTGCGCTGGGTCAATATGTTGATATTGTAGGGCAGACGTAATTTGTCCAGTTCCTGAATCCAGGGGGACGGCCCTGCCAGCATGCCGAGGCGGAGTCCTGCCAGACCTTCTTTGGAAAGCGTCCGCAACAGCAGCAGGTTGGGATATTGTCCGAGTCGCCCGGCAAATGTGGTTTGACTGAAGGCATGATAGGCTTCATCCACCACCACCAGACCGGGAGCCGCCTGGATGATGGCCAGCAGGTCGGCTTCCGGGAACAGGCTGCCGCTGGGGTTGTTGGGCCAGTCAAGAAACACGATGGCGGGCTGGTGTTCGGCGATGGCCCAGAGCATGGCGGGCAAATCCAGCTGAAATTCCGCATCCAGGGGCACGCCAGCGAAGGGTAGTCCCAGTTGCTCGGCGAGCAGGCGATACATGACGAAACTGGGATCAACCGCCATGATCGGCCGTCCTGTTCCGGCCACAGCGGTCACCAGAATCTGAATAAGTTCATCGGAGCCGTTGCCCAGCATGAGTTCAATACCCGCAGGCAGGCCGATATGCTTTTTGAGGGCAGTAATCAGGCTGTCAGGATGGGGATCAGGATATCGGTTAATGGGGGCATCGCTCAGACTTTCCAGCCAGGCCTGGCGCAGCAGATCGGGGAGCCCATAGGGATTTTCCATGGCATCCAGCTTGATCAGGCCGATGCTGGGCGCGACTGCATAAGCTTTGCTGGCCAGCAGTTCCGGGCGCAGCAGAACTTCCATCAGCGTCCGGCTATTCATTTTTGCCGGTCCGTGACGCGACAGGCTGCAGAACGGGCATGGGCGGTCAGCCCTTCACCCAGAGCCAGACGCTCGGCCAGCTGGCCCAGAGTGTTGGCGCCAGCCGCACTGGCCTGAATGAGACTGCTGCGTTTGACGAAATCATAAACACCCAGCGGCGAGGAAAACCGGGCACTGCCCCCGGTGGGCAGAACATGATTGGGTCCCGCTACATAATCACCCAGTGCCTCACAGCTGTGAATACCCATGAATATGGCGCCCGCATTATGAATGTCGGGCAGCCAGCTTTCCGGATCAGCTACTGCCAGCTCCAGATGCTCTGCGGCAATCCTGTTGGCGACTTCGCAGGCTTCGGCACGGTCACGCACGCGGATGACCGCCCCACGATCCGCCCAGCTTTTACTGGCGATGGGGGCGCGGTCGAGCACGCTCAGAGCCTGATCCACGGCGGTGACCACAGCGTCAATGTGAGCGTCATCCCAACTGATGAAAATACTCTGGGCAATTTCATCGTGTTCTGCCTGAGACAGAAGATCCCAGGCCAGCCATTCTGCAGGCGCAGACCCATCACTAATTACCAGGATTTCGCTGGGGCCGGCAATCATGTCGATGCCTACCCGACCAAAAACCATACGCTTGGCCGTGGCGACATAAATATTGCCGGGACCGACGATTTTGTCGACGGCAGGAACGGTTTCGGTTCCATAAGCCAGTGCCGCAACGGCTTGGGCCCCACCCACGCAAAACACCCGATGCACCCCGGCAATGGCGGCAGCGGCCAATACCCAGGAGTTCACCTGACCTTTGGGGGTAGGAACAACCATGATGATCTCCTCAACTCCGGCCACGTGGGCAGGAATGGCGTTCATCAACACCGAACTGGGGTAGGCGGCCTTACCTCCGGGCACATAAATACCTACCCGGGACAAGGGCAAAATGCGTTGGCCGAGCCGGGTGCCATTGGCTTCGCTGAAACTCCAGCTCTCGCTACGCTGATATTCGTGATAGGCGCGAATACGTTGGGCGGCTTCTTCCAGAGCTGCACGCTGCAACGGTTCGAGACTGTTTAAAGCCTTTTCCAGAGCCGTCCGGGGTATTTCCAGGTCAGCTGCAGAAGTTGTGCTCAAACCATCGAAGCGTTCGGTAAATTCCCGTAAGGCGGCATCACCCCGATCGCGCACAGCATGGACAATCTCCCTGACCCGGCCTTCCACCTGATCATCCAGATTGGCATCCCAATCATGCAGGGCATGAAACTGTCGGGTGAAATCGGGGTCGCGGGTGTCGAGACGATTCATGAGCGGACCTGTGCCTCCAGTTGGGTAATCAGCTGTTCAATGGCGCGGCGCTTAAGTTTCATGGCGGCACGATTGACTACCAGGCGGCTGGAAATCGGCATGATTTCCTCGACTTCGACGAGGCCGTTTTCCAGAAGTGTCCGACCACTGGAAACCAGGTCGACAATGCGATCCGCCAGTCCGACCAGCGGCGCCAGCTCCATGCTGCCGTATAATTTGATGATTTCGGTCTGTACCCCGCGACCATGAAAATACTCCCGGGTAATGTGCGGGTATTTGGTGGCAATACGCACCCGCTCCCAGCGTTGCGGGGCATCGGTGGCGGCCAGCGCCGCAGGCTCTGCCACGGACATGCGACATAGACCAATGCGCAAATCCAGCGGTTCATACAAATCCAGTCCTTCCTGTTCCAGCAGCACATCTTTTCCGGCAATACCAACATCGGCAGCACCCCAGGTCACATAGGTGGGGACATCGCTGGCACGAATCACCAGAAAACGCACTTGCGGATCGGTGCTGGGAATGATGAGTTTGCGCGATTCATCGGGATCTTCGGCCAGTTCGATGCCCGCACCGGCAAATAACGGAATGGCTTCCTGAAGAATACGGCCCTTGGACAGGGCGATGGTGATGCCGGTATTCATGATGTGCTCCTGAGACCACTATTGCTGATACGTCGAATATCCGCGCCAAGAGCGCCCAGTTTTTCTTCAATGACTTCGTAGCCACGATCAAGATGATAAATCCGGTCGATCAGGGTTTCCCCTTCAGCGACCAGACCAGCCAGAACCAGGCAGGCAGAGGCACGCAGATCGGTGGCCATGACCGGTGCGCCGCGCAACTTCGGAACGCCCCGGACTACCGCAGTTTTGCCGTCGGCAGTGATTTCCGCCCCGAGGCGCTGCAATTCGGAAACATGCATGAAGCGATTTTCAAAAATCGTTTCCGTAATCACGCCGCTGCCTTCGGCAATACAGTTTAGGGCCATAAACTGCGCCTGCATGTCCGTTGGGAAGGCAGGAAAAGGGGCGGTACGAATATCCACGGCCTTGGGTCGCTGCTTCATGCGCAGGCGAATTAGATCAGCGCCGGTTGTCACCTCTGCCCCGGCTTCGCGTAATTTGAGGATGACGCTTTCCAAAAGACTGGCATCGGTGCGTTTGAGACAGACATCGCCCCCGGCCATGGCTGCGGCGACCAGATAGGTGCCGGTTTCAATGCGATCAGCCACCACGCTGTGTTCGGCACCATGTAATTCTTTGACGCCTTCTATCTCAATGACCGAAGTTCCCGCCCCGGAAATGTGCGCGCCCATGGCATTCAGGCAGCGGGCAAGATCCACAATTTCGGGCTCGCGGGCCGCGTTTTCGAGCGTGGTGTGCCCCTCGGCCAGTGTCGCGGCCATGAGCAGGTTTTCGGTGCCGGTGACAGAAACAATTTCCATGACAATCCGGGTACCGATGAGTTTTGCCGCCCTGGCTTTGACAAAGCCGTTTTCCACCGTAATTTCCGCGCCCAGGGCCTGCAAACCGCTCAGATGGACACTGACGGGACGACTGCCAATAGCGCAGCCGCCCGGCAGGCTGACTTCAGCAGAACCATGGCGGGCGAGGAGTGGGCCGAGCACCAGAATGGATGCCCGCATGGTTTTTACCAGTTCGTAGGGAGCCACCAGCGAGTGTACCGGCCGGGGATCCACTTCGATACCGAGTTGACCGTCCACCAGGACTCTGGCTCCGAGGGTGCTGAGGAGTTCCAGGGTAGTGGTAATGTCCCGGAGATGAGGGATATTACGGAGCTGTACGGGTTCTTTTGCCAGCAAGGTGGCAGCGAGGCAGGGCAGCGCCGCATTTTTGGCCCCGGAAATCCGTAGTTCGCCACGCAGGGGGCCATTACCACGCAGCAGCAGTTTATCCATAAGGGTCGATGCTAACCTTTCAGGCGTTTTGGGCTTTTTCCACCAGCTTCTGGAGTTCGCCCTGCTGGTAGAGGTCAGACATGATGTCGGAACCACCGACAAATTCGCCTTGAATGTACAGCTGGGGAATGGTCGGCCAGCTGGAAAACTGCTTGATACCGTCGCGAATCTGGGGATCGGCGAGAACATCCACAGTGAACAATTCCTTCACTCCCGACTGCTGCAGCAATTGTATGGCGCGCGCCGAGAATCCGCACTGAGGCGCGCGGGGGTTGCCCTTCATGTAAAGCACGACAGGGTGTTTTTCAACTTGTTCCTGAATGAGTTCTTGAATCGTAGCCATGGTAATCCTCGTGACGTGTCAGGCGTGGATGGTTTCAGTGCTGGGCAGGATGACGGATCTGCTCGGCCTGTTCAGGGGTGAGAGTGCGCAGGGAAAGCGCATGAATTTCTTCACGCATGCTTTCACCCAGAGCGGCATAAACCCGCTGATGTTGTTTGACAGGGGACAAACCGGTAAAAGTAGCCGAGATGACCAGTGCTTCAAAATGGGCACCGTCGTCTCCCTGTACTTCAACCAGGGCATCCGGGAGTTCTTGCTGAATAAGTGATTTGATCATGTTGGCGTTCATGTGGAACATTGTATCCCATAACAGGAGATTTGTGATCCCCTTTTCAAAGCGGCTATTTTCGTATGGCGTGCTGTATTACTGGCGCAGCTTGTAACCCCGATCAAGCAGGTGCCAGGCAAAAAAGCCGGTGATGATTGCAAAAGCCAGGCTGACCCCCAGGCTGGCCCAGACGCTGACATCCGAATCGGCAAAAAAACCGTAGCGAAAACCATCAATGATGTAGAAAAAGGGGTTAATCAGGGAAATCTGCCGCCAGATACCCGGCAGGGATTGCACCGAGTAAAATACACCGGCCAGAAAAGTCAGGGGCATGATGACAAAATTCTGGAAGCCGGCGATCTGATCGAATTTTTCGGCCCAGAGGCCCGCTATCAAACCTAGACTACCCATGCCGCTGGCACCAAGGATGGCGAAAACCAGAATCCAGAAGGGATGCAGCACGGGAATGTGCAGATACAGTAACGCCAGGGCAAAAATGGCCAGTCCCACTAAAATACCCCGGAACACCGAAGCGGCGACCATGGCCGTAAAAATTTCCGTGGGCGTGAGCGGGCTGAGCA
>NZ_JBYCKP010000072.1:0-2117 GCF_057473445.1 Acidithiobacillus sp. TH-A36
ACGGGCTGAATCTGATTCTGATGATAGGCGACACCTACCCAGACCAGAAAAATATCGGCAACAAGAATCATCGGCATGGCAAAAGCACCCAGCCCCCGATTTTTACCCTGGCCTTCGTAATACAGGTAAAAAAGGGTCGTAGTCGTACACAAGAGAACCATCGCATCGTACATGTTGGTTACCGGAATATGTCCCCAGGAGGGATGACCGACGTAAGTCTGCTGCCAACGAATGGCGAGGCCCGCAAAACCCAGAGCTACAGTAATCCAGGCAAAACGATGCCCCCAGTCCCCAGCCGATTGATTACCGCTGAATAAATAACGATAATATCCTATGGCGCTGATCAGTATCGCCCCACTCATCCAGTAAAACATGGCGTTACTTTGGAGCACATAATACAGCAGCGCATTATTTGCGGCTGTGTATCCTGACTGATAAAGCGCCACACCAATCGCCGCAATCCCTATAACGGTCAAAAACAGGATTCTGAAGGCCGGCCAGCGGATTCCAAACCACATCAGGCCCACATACCACAGACCCAAAACAATAAACTGCCACATCCAAAAATCGGCCCGAAACAAATACCAGACCAAAAAAGCACCGATGGTCAGAAAAGCTGCCCATAACTGAGCGGCAAGACGTCCTTCAGCACGCATACCACCAAAGGTCAGTAGGTGTCGGATTTCAGAGCTTTCGGTAGACATATATATACTCCTGCAGATGCTGACAGATTAACCTGATCGTTCAGCATCCATTCACATTAAATGAGTTATCAAGGGCGGTAACCAGGCACATTGATTTTGATGCCATTACTGATGTAGGACATAAAATATTCCAGATTGCGATAATTGACGCTTTCCAGTTTTTGCGGCATCGCACCCACTTTTTTGTCACAGCCCTGGAAACGTTTTTCAAAGGTATTGACTGCTCCCCAAGCGGCCCGATAAGTCGGATAATGCGCACTTTGGCCCAACAATGGAGAAATAATCTGGGCTCGCAGATACTTACCAGCATAAGCCACATGACAGGTCGCGCAACTGAAGTTGAGTTGTCCGCGTTTCATGAAGTAATTGGCCTTCCCTTCTTCAAAGGCTTTAACGGCGCCTGGCCCCTGTACTTTGATATCCACCGGCATACCGTTGGACAGCGAAGTAAAGTAGGTATCCAGAGCAATCATGGAGCCGCTCCCATACTTGAGAGGTTGAAGATGATTTTCAACCCGACAACTATTCAAACGCATCTGAGTCGTGACCACCTGACCGGTTTTGTTGTTAAAATACGGATAACTGGCGGCCACACCTTTGCCGCCATCCTTAAAGCAGGACGCATAGGTTTTCCCGTCTGGAAATTTTTTCTCCCAGGCGGCCTTACCCTGACTGAGCGTCAGATCTCCCGGATTAAACTGAATGGCTTCCTGATATTGTTGATACATTTCCGGGCTGAAGGCGTAACTCCCGAGCGCATATTTTTGCAGGGACATTTTCGGAAATTGTTCCTTGAAATACTGGTGAAAATCCTTGAGGGTTTGTTCAGGACCCACTTTAATATTACCCAGATTCCACCAGACGATCGCTTCTGCACTCCCGGCAACGCCTACCAGACTGATCGCGGCAGCAACTATCAATAATTTTTTCATGATTGTACTCCATATCGGGATAACGATCCTAGCCCTTCAATGACCATAAGTAATCGGCCACCAACTCCATCTGATGATGCGTCAGCACTTTGTTTTTACCAAACTGGGGCATATTGATGTGCGGAATCACCTTTTCCGGGTCATACAAAAAATCTACGAGTTTTTCTTTTGTTTTAAATATGGCCTTAAGGGGCAAGACCGACAGATCGGGACCGACGTTACCTGCCATTGTCCCGCCAGGCAACACATGGCAGGCCAAACAATTACCTTGCGTACGGTTAAATGCAATGGACTTTCCGGCTGCAATATTTTGCGCATTAGTCATAGGTGCAGCCACAGCGACAGTTTCAGATCCTATAAAACCAGCAGCGCATGTTATGACGGCTATGACAACTAGTTTTGATGTTTTCATAACGACCTCCTGTTAAAATTCCCAACACGCGTTAAAAAGGTGTCCCTTCATAGTCTCTCCTGCAATTTA
>NZ_JBYCKP010000073.1:0-1776 GCF_057473445.1 Acidithiobacillus sp. TH-A36
GACGGCCAATAAAAACGGGGTCACCAGCATTTCGGCTTCAAAGAACAGTCCGGCAATGCTGGGTCCGATGGCTCTGGGTGCTTGCAGGGATAAACTGTTTACAGTGGCTGCCAGACCGCGTTTGTCTTTTCCAACCAACCCCAGAAACAATGCCTGCCGTGATCCGATACTGCCCTGGTTCAGCGCCGCACGAAAAATGTAGAGCAGCATGGCCAGCCAGAATACGGGCGCAAAAGGTAAAGCCAACATCATAATCAAACCCAGCAGGCGCATGCGGGTCACCGTACCAACCATGCCAAAGCGTCTGGTCAGGCGTAATCCCAGAAGCGACATGAGCGCCGCACTGAAAAAGGCCAAAGCCATGGCCGCACCAATAGCGGCAGGACCTACGCCAAAGCGTAGATGAAACCAGTAGGCCATCAGTGGACCGACCATGCCAATCCCTAATCCGTTCAAAGCATTGATGGCGCCAAATCTCAGCAGAACTCGTCCTACAGACGAAGGCTTGCCCGCAATGATCTCAGGGTTTTCCAGTTTTGTGGCAGGAGCGGTATCCTGATCAAGACCTTCAGCCGATAGGGAGGACTCTCCAGTGCGGAGCAAAAAAAACAGGCAAAACAATGAACCCAGTAACACGACTATAAATAAAGACCGATATGCTTCCGGTCCTGGCAGCACCCCATTCAGTAGTCCGGGCAGCGTCGCCAGCAATGCGCCAACGGCCATGCCTGCCAGTCCGACACTGGTATTCAGGTGGAAAATCTGTCCCCATTGCTTATGGGAAACGCTCCGGGACATCCAGGATTGTTCGGCGGGGGCGAAGGGGCCGGCACCACCATTAGCGCCCCTTCCAAAGGCACCGAGAATGGCCGCCAAGCTGAGCCAGACTGGCTGGGCCGTACTCAAGGCGATGATTGCGGCACCAATCTGGATGCCCTCATAGCCCAACAAAAAGCGTTTGGCGCCAAAACGATCGCTGAGTGGCCCAACAATCAGGGTTGCCAGCGCGCCTACCAGCAAACTAACCGAATATAAGCCGCCGATATGGATGGCTGACCAATGCAAGGCATGGAGATAGAGGGCAAAATCTACGACCAGTGCACCCTGGCCGACACTCCGGGCGACTCGTGCAGCCATGAGCAGGCGGGCATTGCGAGGAATGTCTGAAAGCAATGAGAAGGACAGGTTCAGTGGAGCAGCTTATTGGATTTCATGATGGGTACGGGTAATCTGATTGTGCGAGTCCACATACACGAGTCGAGGCTGAAATTCCGCAGCCTTTTCTTCAGCGATTTGCGCATAGGCGGCAATAATCAAAGTGTCGCCCAAGGCGACGCGGCGTGCGGCTGCACCATTTACAGAGATGATCCCCGAACCGGGCGCTGCAGAAATGGCATAAGTACTGAACCGGTCGCCGTTATTGACGTTATATATGTGCACCTGCTCGTAAGGATAAATGCCCGCGCTTTTCAGCAGGTGCGCGTCAATGGCGCAGGAGCCTTCATACTCCAGTTCCACAGCGGTAACCCGAACCCGATGCAGCTTGCCCTTGAGTAAGGTGAGCAAAATCATGAGCGGTCTTCATCCTGCTGGTGCTTTTTGGCCAGGCGATTGACGCCCACCGCAACAATGATCAGAAGCAGGGGGGTTCCGACCATGATCACAATTTCTCCCCAGAGACTAAGCATATTGAGAGTATCTCCCGACAAGTTTAATGGTTACTGAGTTTACCCCTTGCAGGGTAATGGGGGAATGGTTGCAGCCATCCCAAAACCG